>JBFHEQ010000213.1:0-6180 GCA_041584075.1 Hydrogenophaga sp. | reverse complement strand
GGCTACGTGCAGCGCCGCATCGTGCGACGTGCCATCCGCCACGGTTACAAGCTGGGCAAGAAGACGCCGTTTTTCCACAAGCTGGTGGCCGATCTGGTGCAGCTCATGGGCGCGGCCTATCCGAACCTGGCTTCGCAGGAGCAGCGCATCACCGAGGTGCTCAAGACGGAAGAGGAGCGCTTCTTCGAAACGCTGGCCACGGACATGGAGATCCTGGACGGTGCCCTGGCGGGCGGTGTGCAGCAATTGCCGGGTGAAGTGGCGTTCAAGCTGCACGATACCTACGGCTTCCCGCTGGATCTGAGCGCCGACGTGTGCCGCGAGCGCGGTTTGTCGGTGGACGAGGCCGGCTTCCGCGCCGCCATGGAGAAACAGAAGGCCGCAGGCCGTGCGGCCGGCAAGTTCAAGATGGACAAGGCGCTGGAGTACACCGGCGCAGGTAACACCTTCGTGGGCTACGAAAAGCTGGAAGCGCCGGCCAAGGTGGTCGCGCTGTATTTCGAAGGCACGGCGGTGGCCGAGCTCAAGGCGGGTCAGAACGGTGTGGTCGTGCTCGACTCGACGCCGTTTTACGCCGAGAGCGGTGGTCAGGTGGGCGACGAAGGCATGATCCTCACGGGAGAGAAGGCGGCGCTGGCGCGCTTTGAGGTGGGCGATACCCAGAAGATCAAGGCCGACGTCTTTGGCCACCACGGTACCTTGGAACTGGGCACCCTGGCGGTGGGCGACAGCGTGACCGCGCAAGTGAACACCGCCCAGCGCGCTGCCACCATGCGCAACCACTCGGTGACCCACCTGATGCACAAAGCCCTGCGCGAAGTGCTGGGCGATCACGTGACGCAAAAGGGTTCGCTGGTCGATGCCGACAAGACGCGCTTTGACTTCACGCACAACGCCCCGGTGAGCGACGAGCAGATCCGCGAGATCGAGCAACGCGTGAACGCCGAGATTGTGGCTAACGCGGCCACGCAGGCTCGTGTGATGGACATCGAGTCGGCACAAAAAACCGGCGCCACCATGTTGTTTGGCGAGAAGTACGGCGAGACGGTGCGTGTGCTCGACATCGGCACCAGCCGCGAACTGTGTGGTGGTACCCATGTGTCACGCACCGGTGACATCGGCTTCTTCACGATCACCGCCGAGGGCGGTGTGGCCGCAGGCGTTCGCCGTGTCGAAGCCGTGACGGGGATCAACGCACTCAACTACGTGCAGGGCATGGAGACCACCCTGGGTGGTGTGGCCGGCACGCTCAAGGTCACCCCCCATGAAGTGCCCGCCCGCGTGGGCGCTTTGCTGGAGCAGATGCGCGACCTGGAGAAAGAGATGGGCGCGCTCAAGAGCCGCCTGGCTTCGGCCCAGGGCGACGAGCTGGTGGGGCAGGCGGTGGATGTGAAAGGTTTGAAAGTGTTGGCAGTGGCCTTGCCCGGCGCCGATGCCAAGAGCCTGCGCGAGACCATGGACAAGCTCAAGGACAAGCTCAAGACAGCCGCCATCGTGCTGGCTGCGGTGGATGGTGACAAGGTGCAGATCGCTGCGGGCGTGACCGCTGACAGCTGCGCGAAGATCAAGGCTGGCGAACTGGTGAACTTTGTGGCCCAGCAGGTGGGTGGCAAGGGCGGCGGCAAGCCCGACATGGCCATGGCCGGTGGCACCGATGCCAGCGGATTGCCCAAAGCCCTGGCTTCTGTGCAGGCCTGGATCGCTGAGAGGGTCTGATGCCTGTGAACGCCGAGCGCACAGCGAGGTCCGGATGGCGGTGACTCACCCGGGTCTGTGCAGATGGCTGTTCACCCTGCTCCTGTTGGGCAGTGTGAGCGGTTGTGCCGTGGTGGCGGTGGTAGACACCGCTGCCTCGGCGGTGATCGGTGTGGGCGGACTGGTGGTGGATGCGGCCGTGGGCACGGTGCGCATCGGGGGCAAGGTCGTGGGCGCGGGTGCCGATATGGTGCTGGGTTCCGACAGCGACACCGAGGAATGAACGTCAGTCCCGGGCTGGGGGCGTATCCCCGGGCCATGCGAGGCTTCTCGCACTCTGGAATGCGCGCAATGCACCCGTCACCGGATCGGTGAAGGCGATGCGTTTGGCCAGCAACTGCAATGGTGTTGTGAAGTCTTCGACCGTGTCGGGGCCGTGGAGGACCTCCGGGTAGAGCTGGTCGCCCGCGATGGGCAGGCCCAGGGCATTCATGTGCACCCGCAGCTGGTGCCGTTTGCCGCTGACGGGGCTCAACTGGTAGCGCGCCCAGGCGCCGCGCCGCTCCTGCATCTGGATGACCGTTTCGCTGTTGGGGGCGGCACCGGCTTCGCTCTCCACCATGCGGTAAAACTCGGTCGGGTGTTCCCTGAGGTGGCTCAGCCGCGTGTGAGGCCAGGTCATGCACTCGGTCGCTGGCGCGATCGCTTCGTAGGTTTTGTGCATTTCGCGGCCGCTGAACAGGGCATGGTAGGCGCCGCGCTCGGCCGGATTCACCGCGAACAGCACGAGCCCGGCGGTTTCGCGGTCAATGCGGTGCAGCGGGGCCAGCTGGGGCAGGCCCAGTGTGCGTTGAAGGCGCACCAGCAGACACTGCTGCACATAGCGACCGCCGGGCGTGACCGGCAGGAAATGGGGTTTGTCGGCCACCACCAGGTGGGTATCCTGGTACAGCACCGTTTCTTCGAAAGGCACCACGGGCTCGTTGGGCAGTTCACGGTAGTAGTAGACGCGTGCGCCGGCCAGAAATGGCGCATCGAGGGCGAGTGCCACACCATCCTCCGACAAGACACGGCCGCTGGCAAAACGTTCTGACCAGGCATGGTGCGAAACCGCAGGCATGCGCTGGGCAAGAAAATCGAGAACGGTGGGCCAGGGCGACGGCTTCAACGTGGGCAGCGACACGCAGCTCGCGGCCACGCCATGCAGCGGGGGGATGTTGGGGTTGCCGGGGCTTCGAGACATGGAGGCAGGCAGCTGGCTCAAAAGCCTGGGCTAGGCGCTCTTGTCGCTTCGAGGGCGAGCTGGCTTCACACCCGGCGGTAGACCAGGTCCCACACCCCGTGGCCCAGCTTGATGCCGCGGTTTTCGAATTTGGTGAGTGGCCGGTAGTCGGGCTTGGGCGCACATCCGTGGGGGCCGGGCTCTGTGGCGGTGTTGACCAGCAGTGGCTCGGCGTTCAGCACCGTGTGCATCTGCTCGGCGTAGGGCTCCCAGTCGGTGGCCAGGTGGAGGTAGCCGCCGGGCTTGATGTGTCGGGCCAGCCGGTTCACAAAGGGGCCCTGGATCAGCCGGCGCTTGTGGTGGCGGCTCTTGTGCCAGGGGTCGGGAAAGAAGATGTGCACTCCGTCCAGGCTCTGTTCGCCGAGCATGTGGTCCAGCACCTCCACCGCATCGTGGCGGAAGATGCGGATATTTTCAATACCGCCTTCGCCGATCAGTTTGAGCAGGGAGCCCACGCCCGGCTCATGCACTTCACAGCAGATGAAGTTGTCCTGGGGCCTCACCTGGGCGATGTGCGCCGTGGCGCCGCCCATGCCGAAACCAATCTCCATGATCAGCGGGGCGCTGCGGCCGAATGCGGCGGCGACATCCAGTGGCTCGGGCTGGTAATTCAAGAGGTATTGGAGGCCGTACTGTTCGTAGGCGCGGGCCTGGCCGGGGCCGGTGCGCCCGGCGCGCAGCACGTAGCTCTTGATGACGCGCATGTACGGTTTTCCGGCGTCTGGCGTGGAAACGGGCGCAGGTGCGGCCGCGTCATCGGGGCGTCGTTCGGATGGTGTGGCTTCGTGTGGGGCGTTCATGGCAGCAGAGGGAGGTCGGCCCCGATTGTAGGGTGACCACCTCTTGCCATCGCAGTGGCAAGGGGCGGGGCAGGCTTCAAGGCAGGTGCATCACCGTGCGCCGGGAGTCGACGCCCATGTGCTCCAGGGACTTCTCCAGCTGCGCCAGTATGTGACGCTCGTCGGGCAGCTCTCCGGTGAACCCATCGCTCGGTCCTTCGGGCAGCATGGCCGAGACCAGGCGAAACCGCAAGTCCAGATCGCCGGGGAGCATGGAGGTTTTTTCCAGGCCTTTGGCGATGCAATGCTGCGCGAGCAACTTGACTTGCGCCGAAGTCGCAGGCCCCTCGATCAGGATGGCAAAGCGCCGGTTGGCGATCCTGCAGACCGTGTCCACATCGCGCACCACGCGAGAGAGCTTGGAGGCTGCGACGACCAGGGCCCTGTCGCCAACGACCGAACCCTCCAGCGCCACGATCTCTGCGTGGTTGGACAGTTCGACCACGAGCACGGCGCACTGGTGGCCCCAACGCTGGGCCCTGCGCATCGCGTCCCGCATGCGCAAACGCAGCACGGGTACGGTCGTCAGTCCGGTCAGGGGGTCGGTGCTGTCCAGCGCGCGCATCCGGGCGCGGTTTTCGCTGAAGTCCTTGGCGCGGCGGTGCAGGATGTAGAGCAGCAACGGGATCTCGATGGCCGAGCCGATGAGCACGGCGTACTGTGCGGCCCAGCTGTCGGGCAACACACCCGTGCTGCGCAAGGCCGGGAAGGGGTAGCCGATGTGCACCGGCAAAAAGCCGATGAACAGCCAGCCGGCGTACCGCTCACCCTGGCGCCAGGCCCACAGGCACAGGCCGATGCTGAGCAGGACCGAGAGCAGTCCGTATAGGCTGAGCACGGCGAACAAGGCCTCGTTGGCCATCAGCACATAGACAGCGGAGAAGGCCAGGCCGAACAGCGACCACCCTACGACGGCGCGGTCCAGACCGCGGTGGTGGCGCGAGAGGGCGCAGGCCTCCCGCACAAACCAGATGCCTGAGGCGGTCAGCCACAGCATGAATAAAGGGGGCGCGGCGTTGTTCCACCAGGCCCACTGGCCCCAGAAGAACAGGCCCCCGATGCCGGTGAAAGACACCTGAAAGCCCAGCATGCAGGCCACGTAGACCACGTAGGCGACAAAAGCCCGGTCGGCGTACAGCCGTGCGTGCACCCAACCGAGGAACATGACCAGCAGTCCGAAGCCCAGGTAGGCGCCAATGGCCAGGTACGCCTGGTGGCGTTGGGCTTGCAGCTCCAGTTCCGAGCGAAGGTACAACCGGGGACTGAGGGGCGTTGGCCGGTTTTCCAGGCGCATCCAGACCGTGCCCGGTATCGCTGCGGCATCCAGGGCAAAGGTGGGCGCGCGGTCACGGACGGACCAGTCGTCGACGGGAATGTGATCGCCCGCCTGTTGCTGTTGCCAGACGCCTTCCGTGTCTGGCTGGAAAAAATCGACCCGATCGGTGAAAGCCGATTCGTCCATGGCCAGGTACCAACGCAGCTTGGGGTCAAGCGTTGGCAGGTCCAGCCGTATCCAGAGCGCACCGCCCCGGAGCTTGAACGAACGCGCCCGCCCCATGTCAAGCAGTTGCGCCGGAGGCAGAGACCTGACGTCGTCCAGACTGGCCTGGCCGCTGGTGTCCTCCCAGTAGCGGGTTTGCGCGGTCACGTCTCCACGCGATGGGAGCTCGGCGCGCGCATCACCGGACCAGGTGGTGCCCACCAGGGCCATCAACAGCACGAGGCGTGGCCACCAAGTCATCAAGAAGCTTTGAACCATGCCCTCATCGTAGCGGAGCTTGAAAGGGCTTCGACTCGCACGACCCACACCCCGTGTTGACCCTGTGTTCGGATGTCTCTTCATGGTGTGCTCTGCGGTGTTCCCTGCCAGTGCCCGGAGGTCGTGAAGCGGTCCTCCAGCCGGTTGAGCCAGGGTGCTGCGTGCGGGTCTTCGCCCCATGCAGCGACGCAGGTCTTCATCGGTGTCAGCACGTGTTCGGGCAGGTTGAGGGGGCGGGTCTGGTCCAGCAGGAATCGGGTCAGCAGGTGGTAGCCGATGATGCGTGTGAAGAGCCGCGACAGCGAGAAGCGGGGGATCAGCAGCCTCACCGCGGTGTCGATGCACTTCGACACCGTGAGGCCCGTTCGGAACAGTGCACGGGTCCACCACGAAACGCTCTCTGTCACACCGATGTCGCTGGCGGCTTGCGGACCGATCAGCCACTGGGTCAGCGGTACAGGCACATGGCGGATCACGGGCAGGCGGATGCTGTTGGCCATGGTTTGCATCAATGTTCGCCCCAGCGCTGGCCGCGGGTCGGGCGTGACCGCATGCTGGCGGCCAAGGCGCTGGATGCGCGCGAACAGGGCTTCGGCTTCTTCCAT
>JBFHEQ010000212.1:0-6184 GCA_041584075.1 Hydrogenophaga sp. | reverse complement strand
GCTGCTCTCCACCGTGTTGTACGTGGTGTTGCCCCTGCTGGCGGGCATGGCCACCCGTCAGGTGCTGCTCAAACGCTCATCTGCGGCGCTGGGCCAGTTTGTGGCCCGTCTCAAGCCCTGGTCGGTGGTGGGGCTGATCGCCACCGTGGTGCTGCTGTTCGGCTTTCAGGCGGGCACCATCGTCGAGAAACCGGGTGTGATCGCGCTGATCGCCATCCCGTTGGTTTTGCAGACCTACGGCATCTTCTTCATCGCCTGGTGGGGCGCCAAGTGGCTGAAGCTGCCCCACGAGATCGCAGGCCCCGCCTGCCTGATCGGCACCTCCAACTTCTTCGAGCTGGCGGTGGCGGTGGCCATCTCCCTGTTCGGGCTGAACTCGGGCGCCGCACTGGCCACCGTGGTCGGTGTGCTGGTGGAGGTGCCCGTGATGCTGTCGCTGGTGGCCATGGTCAACGCCTGGCGCCCTGCGCGCGCCGCCTGACACCCTTCGCAACGCCGCCCCCAGTGCCGGGTTTCATCGTTCGGCACAAGACCACCCACTCAGTGGTCACTCAGTGGTGGTGCGTGTGCGCAGAGCCCGCCGCGTGGTGATGGCTGGATACCGTTTCACCGGCTGGTTGTATGGCAAGCCCCTCACCCTGTTCGCTGGACCAGGTGCCACAGGGTTGGGTGAACGGCACGTTCACCACCTGCAATGTGGCGTGGGTGATCTCGAAGCGGTCGTGCAGCAGCTGCGTCGCTGCTTGTAGAAACGCGTCGTCGGCGTGGCCACGGGGCATGACCAGATGGGCCGTCATGGCCACCTCAGAGGTGTCCATGGCCCAGATGTGCAGGTCGTGCACATGGCTGATGCCGGGCAGCGATGCGAGGCAGTCGCGCACCGCCTCCGGGTCCACCCCTTCAGGCACGCCATCAAACAGGAGGTGCAGTGACTGCCGGAAGAGGCTCCAGGTGCCCCACAGAATGACGGCGGCAATCAGCAAGCTGACCACCGGATCGAGCCAGGTCCAGCCCATCCACAGGGTGAGCGCACCCGCCACCACCACCCCCGCCGACACCAGCGCATCGGCCGCCATGTGCAGGAACGCGCCCCGGATGTTCAGGTCTTTCTCACGCCCGCGCATGAACAGCAGGGCGGTCGCGGTGTTGATCACGATACCGACGCCCGCCACCACGATGATCGTCATGCCTTCGTTGCCAAGCAGCGGCTCCGGTGACATCAGGCGCCCCACAGCCTCCCAGACCAGAGCACCCATGGCCACCAGCAGCAGCAATGCGTTGGCAAACGCCGCCAGGATGCTGCCGCGTTTCCACCCGTAGGTGTGGCGCGGACTGGGCCGCAATTTGCCCGCCAGCGCTCCACCCCAGGCCAGTACCAGCCCGGCCACATCGCTCAGGTTGTGGCCGGCATCGGCCAGCAGCGCCAGCGAGTTGATTTTCCAGCCGTAGAACGCTTCGATGGCGACAAAGGCCATGTTCAGCCCGATGCCAATGGCAAATGCCTTGTTGAAATTGGCGGGGGCGTGGCTGTGGCTGTGGTCGTGTGCGGCGCTCATTCAGAGAGGGCTTTCAGGCGCGGCGCATCACGCCGGCCAGGTCGGTGCCCGGCGCCACGGTGTTGAACACGGTGCCGAACTTTTTGACGTTGTCGTGCAGGAGCGCGATACGGCGATCGGATTCGTCGGTGTCCACCACGATCTCGTAGCGGATGCGCTCCATTTTGGGCGGCACATCCTGGCGAACGCCGTCCACGGTCACCTGAACGCCGCGAAGCTCGAATTTCAGAATGGGCACCACGCGCTCGATGCCCTTGATCATGCAAGCCGACAGCGCGGCCAGCAGCAATTCGGCCGGGTTGAAGGCGTTCACGTTGCCCGCCAGGTCGGTGTCGAGTGCAATGGTGGCACTTTTGCAATGGGAGAGACTGCCGTGCGCGTCCACGCGGCGCGAGGTCACGTGGAAGCGCATCTGGATCGGTTGGTCGTTCATGGCTTTCGTACCACTCAGGCGACGGCGGCCATGTGGTGTCGATGGGGTGAAGGTCAGAGCATACCGACCTTCACGGAGCGCCGGCACGCTGGCCGGACGGGAGACCCCGTGTCAGGTGGTCAGCTCAGGTGGTCAGCCACTGTTCCACTTTGTCCCGGCTGGGCACGCCCCCGGCGTGCACCACCTTGCCGTTGATCACCACGCCGGGGGTGCTCATGACGCCGTAGCCCATGATGTCGCGCAGTTCTTCGATCTTTTCCAGCTTGACCGTGACCCCCTTGGATTGCGCCACCTGGTCGATCAGCGCGATGGTGTTTTTGCAGTTGGTGCAACCGGTTCCAAGTACTTTGATGTCCATGATTTACTCCTGTTCCATTTCGAGATAAGTGAGGTTGGCGATTTGTGGCAGCCAGACATCGACGTGTTGGAGGTGCTGGTAGGGGGTGGCGTCGAAAGACTTGACCGCCGTGGTCAGGTCGGTGCCCGCTTCCACGGCTTGGCCCATGTGGGTGCGCAGCGCCCTGAGCAGGTTGCCGGTGTCTTTTTGTGCTTTTGCCAGCGTGGTCACGCTGCCGTGGCCCGGGACCACCACCGTCGGGCTCAGTGCTTCCAGCGCTTCAAACGACTGCAGCCAAGTTTTGGTTTTGCTCACCGGGTGCAGGCCGAGGATGCGGTCCACATAGACCACGTCCCCGGTGAACACCACGCCCGTCTGCGGTAGCCAGACCAGGCTGTCGCCCGGGGTGTGGCCGCCCCGCCGGTGCACCACCTGCACGGCTGTGCCGCCCAGGTCGAGCGATGTGTCAGCGTCTTTCAACCAGCGGGTCGGCAGCACCACTTCCGTGCCATCCATCTTCTCCTTGAGCACCGGCGCATTGGCTTTCAGGTGCTCGGGGCCGCGGGCCTTCATGTCAGCCTCGGCATCGGCGTGCGCCATGATTTCCGCACCCAGCGCCTTGAAGAAGCCGTTGCCCAGCCAGCGGTGGTCCTGACCGCCGGTGTTGATGACCCATTTGATCGGCTGCTGTGTCACCTGCTTCGCAGCGTTGGCGATCTGTCGGGCGCCCTGGAGGCTGGCGCCGCTGTCGATCAGCAGCGCACCAGCCGGCGTGACGACCAGGCCAAGGTTGGCGTTGAGGGCTTCGTTTTCGTAGGTGCGGCCCTCGGTGTCGCCCACATAGGCGTAGACGTTGGGCGCCACCGGTTTGAAGACGATTTCGACCGCCTGGGCGGACCAGGCCAGGGTGGCCGCCAGGCTGGCCACCAGCAGGGGTTTGAGTCGGATCGATGGGTTGTGCATGCCGGTTGGTCTCCGTGGTTGTTTGAGTTGCAGTGTCAAAGAATGGTGTTGAAGATGAAGCCTACGGTCAGGATCCCGGTGGCAACGATGCCGACAAAGGTGACGATCAGGCGGAGCTTGAGCACTTTGCGCAAGATGATCATTTCGGGCAGCGACAGCGCCACCACGCTCATCATGAAAGCCAGCGCCGTGCCCATGGCGGCGCCTTTGGCGGTCAGTGCTTCGATCACCGGCAGGATGCCTGCGGTGTTGGCGTACATGGGCACCCCCATCAGCACCGCCATGGGCAGCGACCACCAGGACGCGTCCTTGCCCATGAAGGAAGCGAGGAATTCTTCTGGCAGGAAGTCGTGGATGCCTGCGCCCACCGCGATCCCGCCGAGCACATAAGGCCAGACCTTGCCCACAATTTCTCGTACCGAGGCCATGCCTGCGGCGATGCGGTCGGCCAGCGTCAGCTGCTGCTGATCCACATCGGCCGACACCTCGGGCATGTCACGCACCCAGTCTTCCAGATGTTGCTCCTGTTGGAGTGCGCCAATGACCAGGCCAGCGACAATGCCCAGCGCCATGCCAAAGCCCAGGTACAGGGCGGCGATCTTCCAGCCGAAGAGCGAGAACAGGATGGTCAGGGCCACCGTGTCCACCATCGGCGCGGTGACGAGAAACGAGAAAGTCACCCCCAACGGCACGCGGGCCTGTACGAAGCCGATGAACAGCGGCACCGACGAGCAGGAGCAAAACGGCGTGACCACGCCCAGCGCCGAGGCCATGATGTTGGCCACGCCGTGGGTGCGGCCGGCCAGCAGGGCGCGGGTGCGCTCGGGGGTGAAATAGGTGTTCACCATGCCCATGACGAACACCACGCCGGTCAGCAGCAGCAGCACCTTGGGGGTGTCGTAAAAGAAGAACTGCAGGGCACTGCCCAGGTGGCTCTGGCGGTCCACCGGCAGTGTCGCCACCAGCGCTTCAGAGACGGGAATCAGCGACTGGTAGAGGCCCCACCAGACGGCGGCAGCGACCAGCAGGAAAACGGCCGGCTGCTTCTGCGGCCAGCGGAAAAGACTCGATGTGAGGGTGCTCATGCCTCAGAAGACGGGGCAGGTGTCCAAAGGATGCAGGTTTTCGGGAAAATTTTTCCCAACCCTGGCCATGTGTCTTGACGGGGCGCTATCGGGAGCGGTTCTTCGATGGGGGATCCTTGGCGCCGGCGCTGCAATCATCGACCAGCGGCACCCTGGGCACATAGTCGTCCACGCGGCCAGTGGCGTCGAAACGGACCTGGCAGGCGAGGGTCATGCGGTCGCGCATACGCTTCCGGGCCCGTTGTACACGCGACTTGGCGGCCGGCAGGCTCAGCCCTTTCAGTCGCGCGAAATCGGCCTGCGCCATGCCCTGCAGGTCACACAGATCGATCGCCTCGCGGTCTTGCGGGTCCAGTTCGGAAAGTACCCGTGGCAGGCAGGCCTGGGCCAGCGCATCGATGGCCGTGGCCGGCCCGGCCTGGTCGGGCCAGCTGTCCAGATCGTCGGGCAGGGGCAGGTGTTCATGGGCGCTGCGCAAATGGTCGATCAGTGTGTTGCGCGTCACTTCAAACAACCAGGCGCGCGGCTGGTTCACCGCTTTCAAGCGGTCGCCCTGTCGCAGTGTTTTGATGAAGACCTCCTGCAGCAGGTCGTCCACTTCGCTCTTGACCGGGGTACGGGCGAGCAGCCAGCGCCGCAATTCGGTTTCGTGCCGCGACCAGGTGGTCAGAATCAGGGAGGAGGGCATAGGTGTTTGATCAACGGGCTTGCAGGCGCTCGCACCAGGCTTCACGCGAACAAGCCGCCATGTTGCCATGGGAAGCCACAGGTGCCTATAGGCAGCCGGTGGCCTGGTTGACGGCTGCGTTGTGCAACTGTTGTCAAAAGCCCTGATCCGGTGTGGGTGCCCGGAGGATCTGTGTGCCTTGCCGGGCGAAGGCCTTGATGGTCGGGAGGGGGGCGTCGTGTTCCACGACGAGGTGATCCACCTCGCTCATGGGCACGACGCGGTGAGCGGCCCGGACGCCGAACTTGTCGTTGGTGGCCAGGACGACGCAGTTCTGGCTGGCCGCCAGCAAGGCGCGCTTGAAGGTGGCGTCGGCTCCAGACACGGCGCAAACGCCGGCGCTGGACGAGACGGCGCAGGCACCGAGGAAGCAGCGGTCGAAATTCATCTGCCCGATCGCGAGCACGGCGGTGGCGTCGATGCAGCCACCCACGACGGGATCGACCGCACCGCCCACCATCACCAGTCGCAAGTCGTCGCGGTGCAACAAGGTGGCAGCGATGTCCACGGAGTTGGTGGCCACGCTGAGCCCCTGGTCTTCGGGCAGGCAGGCCGCCAGGGCCAGGTTGGTGCTGCCGTTGTCCAGGAACAGGAACTCGCCTGCCACGATGGTCTCGACGGCTGCCTGGGCCAGGGCTTGTTTGCGCGCCCGGTTTTCATCCATCCGGGCGGCCATGGGTGTTGCGCCCGGCAGCAGTGGCAAGGCGCCGCCATAGACCCGCCGGCAACGCCCCTGGGCGGCCAGCGCGCGCAGGTCGCGCCGGATCGCATCTTCCGAGACCTGGAACTCGGCAGCCAGGCTGGCGGCCACGACGGCGTGTCCCTGGGCCAGTCGGCCAGCGATCAGGTCGCGACGTGCGACGGGGATTTCGGTATTCATGCACCGGATGATACCGTGCACAAACGAGAAATCAATCGTGTATCAACGTGCAAAGCAGGTGGGCTCGTCAGCCCAGTGGCCGCAAACGTGGCCGGGCCCCATTCATCACCCATTCACCCTTGCGATCCCAGTTGCTGGGCCCGCTCCTGCAAGGTGTTGAGCGCCTGAAAAAGCGCTTGTTGTTCTTGTGGCGTCAGCGCCTC
>JBFHEQ010000211.1:0-6238 GCA_041584075.1 Hydrogenophaga sp. | reverse complement strand
ACGCAGCCCGTGCGGCGAACACCTGCGCCCTTGCCGCTGCCAGTGTCGGACTTTGTTCCTGGGCCCGGGCGATCCATCGCACCAGCACAGGATCGTTGAACCGCCCCCACCACCGGGTCAGGCTGTCCACCTGGCCCTGGTGAGCGGTCACCGGCACAAACCACTGCTCAGCCACCCGTGAAGACGCCGGGTCGGACGGATCGACCGGCGGCGTCACCGCACAGGCACCGAGCAATGCGGCACCGAACACCACGGCAAACATGCGTTTCATCAAGGCACTACTTTCAAAACTGAGGTATGGCGCACTGCAACATGGAGACGAATTTAACAAATTGGACCGCACCAACATGTCAAATTGTTTCAACCGGCGCAAAAGCCCGCGTTCAATCGTCTTCCAGCGCATCCAGCCCGGGGAACAGGACTTCGGTGAAGCCAAAGCGGGAAAAATCGCGCACCCGCATGGGATACAACACGCCGATCAGGTGATCACACTCGTGTTGCGCGACACGCGCGTGAAACCCTTCGGCCTCCCGGTCGATGGCTTGGCCGCGGACATCAAAGCCCTGATAGCGGATCCGTTGCCAGCGGGGGACCACGGCGCGCAAGCCTGGCACGGACAAGCACCCTTCCCAGCCCTCCTCTTCTGCTTCGCCCAACGGCGTGATGACGGGGTTCAGCAACACGGTGCGCGGGATGGGGGGCGCATCGGGGTAACGGGGGATGATCTCGCCGGAGCCAAAGATCACCAGCTGCAGGTCCACACCAATCTGGGGTGCAGCCAGACCCGCTCCATTGGCGTGGGCCATGGTCTCTTCCATGTCGGCGACCAGCTGGTGCAGCTCGGGTGTGTCGAAGGCGGTCACGGGCTGGGCCGTGCGCAGCAGACGGGCATCGCCCATTTTGAGGATGGCGTGAACAGTCATGATGGGATGTGTTGTGTTGACCCGGCATTGTCGATGGAATCGGCCATGTGCCTTGAGAGGCTTGTCGCGACCCTGTGCACCTCACACACCGTCCGTCCACGACCGGGCTCGGTTGTTGATCTTGGGGTTTGCGCGGGTTTGGCTTCAGAAGCCATACCCTGTACAGTGATCTCGTCGAAGGCACGTGAACCGCCGCATTCACCCCACCCTTTCTGGAGAGAGTCAGCATGCAACAACCAACTGCCCATACCGTTTCACAGCCAGGCCACAAATCTGCACGATGGGCGCTCGCCACAGCGCTTGTTGTCGGGGGTGCCATCTGGCTCGCCACACCAGTCCACGCCCAAGGCGCAGACATTTTCAAGGATGCAGACCTGGCCTTGGGCGAGAAAATGATCGCCGAGCACAAGTGTGTTGCCTGCCATGTCAGCAAGGTCGGCGGCGATGGCAGCGCCATTTTCAAACCCCAAGGCAAATTCAACACCGCCGGCCTGATGCGAGGCATGGTGGAAATGTGCAACACCAACATGAACCTGGGCATGTTCCCGGAAGAAGTCACGGCAGTGGCGGCGGTGCTCAACCGGGACCACTACAAATTCAAGTAGTTGACGGGGCCGGGGCCTTCAATCCTTTGAACTCCGCCCAGCGCCAACCCAAGTAGCCGGCGTGCTGCTCGAACTGAAGCGTGTCGCCGGCCGCAGCTTTTTCGAACGTGCTGGCAGAGACTGCAACCGAACGCTCTGACATATCACCCCTCCACCCTCGATAGACCAGCAGATAGGTGGAGCTTGTCGCTTGAAACAAGCGTTTGCGCTCTTTTATCGTTTTGCCGATCAGCCTTTTCTCAACCCGGATAGGCGAGGCGTGGTCGAATTCGATATTTGCATCTCTCAACACGATCGCCGACGTTGTCACTGCACCAAAGGTCCCCACCAGCGCCAACTCCATCAACACCAGGTGCAGCCGGGAGCTGCCCCTCAAAAGAATCAACGTGGAGAGCATCAGCGCACCCACGATGCATGCGCCCACCGTCCAGGCGCAGAGTTTCATGGCCTCGGTATCCAGAATGAACGCTGGGGAAGCCAGGAAGGTGCGGGTCCAGGAGGCGACACCGTTCACAGCCAGGCCAGAGCTCAGCGCCAGGATCACCACGGAGGGCACCAGATACCTGTCCCGCGATGAGGCTGCTGAGTCGGGCATACAGGCGTCAAGCGCTCTCGATATCCGCTGTAACAGAGGCAGCAACCGTGCTGCGAATTCACGGGTGCGCTCTTGCGAAGACTTTCCGTCCCAATCGCTGGTTCCGATCACCATCCACAGGCGCCCATGGGCACAGGCGATTTTTTTGAGCCACCGATCTTCATACTGCGCTGCAAAAATATGCTGAACAGCATGCAAAACATCCTTGTCTTCTGTGAAGCCGCTCAGCAAATGCCGATCATCGGACGCAACGTAGACCAGCGGGTCAAAGCCTGCATGACCAAACTGGTGCTCCACGGTCAGCCCAGCCCATTTGAAGAAACGGTCCCACATGCGTTCTCGTTTGAGCTCGAAGCGAAACGTCTCAGGCGCGTCAACGCCCACGATCAGGCCGTATACCAGTCCCCTGCTGGAGCGGTTCTTGGTCTCACATGGGATTCCCGCAAGCAGGTCCGCCGCCCCCCGCCAAACGGTGGTTCCACCGCAACCACCATTGGTAACCGACACTGACCACCAAAGTCACCAGGCCAAGGGAAAACCACATCGCTGAAATTCAGGCTGCGGGTGCGCTGAGCAGGGCCAGCATCCCAGCTTCGTCCAGCACCGCCACGCCCAGCTCCTGCGCCTTGCTGAGCTTGCTGCCCGCCTCAGTGCCCGCCACCACGTAGTCGGTCTTCTTGCTCACGGAGCCGGCCACTTTGGCGCCCGCCGCCTCGAGCAGGTCTTTGGCCTGGTCGCGACCCATGGTGGGGAAAGTACCGGTCAGCACAAAGGTTTTGCCAGCCAGTGGCTTGGGAGATGCCGCCAGGGCCTCTCCTTCTACCCACCGGACACCACAGGCGCGCAGCTGTTCAACCACTTCGCGGTTGTGTGGCTGGTCAAAAAAAGTGCGCAGGCTCTGCGCCACGACCGGGCCCACGTCGTTCACTTCCAGCAACTGCTCGACGCTGGCATCCATGATGCGGTCCAGCTGGCCGAAATGGCGCGCCAGATCTTTGGTCGTGGCCTCGCCCACGTGGCGAATGCCCAGGCCAAACAGGAAGCGCGGCAGGGTCGTCTGTTTGGATTTTTCCAGCGCGTCAACGATGTTCTGAGCGGACTTTTCGGCCATGCGCTCCAAGCTCACCAAAGCCGTGAGCCCCAGCTTGTAGAGGTCGGGCAGGGTTTTGACCACGCCCGCGTCCACCAGCTGCTCCACCAGCTTGTCGCCGAGGCCTTCGATTTCGACGGCGCGGCGCTGGGCAAAATGCAGCAAGGCCTGCTTGCGCTGGGCGCCACAGAACAGGCCACCGGTACACCGGTAATCGGCCTCGCCTTCTTCGCGGACAGCGGCACTGCCGCAGACCGGACACACGCGGGGCATGGTGAACCGATCGGGATCCCCCACTCGCTTGTCGAGCAGAACGGACACCACCTCGGGAATCACATCGCCTGCGCGGCGCACGATCACGGTATCGCCCACCCGAACGTCTTTGCGGCGGGCTTCGTCTTCGTTGTGCAGCGTGGCGTTGGTGACGGTCACGTTGCCCACGAACACAGGCGCGAGCTTGGCCACGGGGGTCAGCTTGCCGGTGCGGCCGACCTGGATATCGATGGCCAGCACAGTGGTGAGCTGCTCTTGTGCCGGGTATTTGTGCGCCACGGCCCAGCGCGGCTCACGTGATACAAAACCCAGCTGCCGTTGCAAGGCCAGCGAATTGACCTTGTAGACCACCCCGTCGATGTCGTAAGGCAGCTGGTCGCGGGTCTCACCGATCTGCCGGTGAAAGGCCACCAGCGCATCGGCCCCGCTGAGCACACGGGTCTGTTCGGCCACGGGGAATCCCCATGCCTTCAAGCGCATCAGCATGTCCATGTGCGTCGCGAAGGCGGGGCCACCCTGATCGGCGGGGGTGACGTCCCCCAGGCCGTAAGCAAAAAAACTCAAAGGGCGCTGGGCCGCAATGCCCGAGTCCAGCTGCCGCACAGCTCCTGCTGCGGCATTGCGTGGGTTCACAAAAGTCTTTTCACCCCTGGCGCCCGCTGCGATCTTGGCGCGCTGCTTTTCATTGAGCGATTCAAAGTCATCGCGGCGCATGTACACCTCGCCGCGCACTTCGAGCACCGGGGGAGCGCCTTCGGGCAGGCGCAACGGGATCTGGCCGATGGTACGGATGTTGGCGGTGACGTCTTCCCCCGTCTCGCCATCACCGCGGGTCGCGGCCTGCACCAGCACCCCGCCTTCGTAGCGCAGGCTCATGGCCAGGCCATCAAATTTGAGCTCGGCCACGTATTCCAACGGGGGATCGCCTTCGGCCCGCTCCAGCGAGCGCCGGATGCGGCTGTCGAAACTCACTGCGCCGCTGGGCTCGGTATCGGTTTCGGTGTTGATCGACAGCATGGGCACGACATGGCGCACCGGTGTGAAGCCATCGAGCACACCGCCGCCCACCCGCTGTGTGGGTGAATCGGGCGAACGCAGCTCGGGATGCCGATCTTCGAGCGCCTGCAATTCGCGAAACAGCTGGTCGTATGCCGCATCCGGAATCTCGGGATCGTCCAGCGTGTAATAACGGTGCGCGTGGTGGTGCAACTGCGTCCGCAGCTCGGCCGCGCGATCGGCTGGCGGCGGCTGCTCGGAAAATAGGTCAGAGGTGCTCATAGGAAGAAAACAAGGCTCCGCATGAGGGGGGGCTCACCCGGGATGCCGCGGAACCAGCTTCGCCGGGCCGCCAGCATCGCCCTTTGGGAGGTCACGCGAAGCGCGGCAGGTGGGTCAACTGAACAGCCGTCGCGCCTGCGGCGACCCGGCCGACAGATCGTGCCCGTCGAGCGCGTCGTACAGGCTTTCCAGGTCGGATCCGATCTGGTCCATGGTATCGGTGGACAGCGGCTGCCCGGCGTCATCGGTGATCACGCCATCCATGGCCTCGGCCAGGGCCTGCGCGACCTGGCGCATCTGCACAAAGGGCTGCTCGCTGCGGGGCACATGGGTGACTTCCAGAGAAAGATTGATCTCTCGCAGAGCGCTTTGCTCCGGGTCTTCGGCCATGGCGGCCTGGGCGTCAAAGCTCAGGCTCAGAATGGGCGCCTGCCCGGCCACGCTGCCGGGCAAGACCATGCGCCCGGGCAGCACGCCCGGCACGAAACCCTGCTGTGCCGCATGTTGGGCCACATAACCCGGGCTCCAGGCCGAGCGGCGCGCACGCAGCGTGAAGCCCAGTTGGGCATCGTGCCCACTGGCGAATGCGTCCAGTTCCCGGCCCCGTGCCACTTCGGCCCGCATGTCCGGGAAGTCGGTGCCCGCGCCCACAGCGTCGGCAAACGCCTGGGCCTTGCCGACAAATTCGGAAAACTCGATGTCGTTGAGTGCACCAGCGCGGTTGGCGAGTTGCACGCCGGCCTGCAATGTGTGGTAGCGCTGCCCGGCCCTTGGAGGCTCCCATTCACCCGTGACGTCGCTCAGGCCTTCTACGGCAAAAGGCTTGCTGCCCACGCGGCGTGTGCTGGGCAAGGCGGCGATCACGGCATCCCCCGACACCACGTTGTCCAGGTTCAGTGGCGTGATCACATCGATCAGTGCGTCCAGGCCGGGGCGCTTCTCGGGCGACGCGATCACGTTATTGAGGGTCACGGGGACCATGCTGGGCACCCGGGGGCCTTCCGGCACCGGCGGAGCAGATGCCACAGGCGTGCTGGAGGGGGTCACCTTGAGCGGGGCCTTGCCGTGGGTGGACTCAGAAGACGGCGTCGATGAGGGGATGGTCCCAGACAACGGGGTTGGCGTCGTGTCGCCCGGCTCGAACGGGTCGCCCAGCACCGGTTCAATGCGCTCGGCGGGTTCTGGGTCCGTGTCTTCGCTGCCGCGCGGCTGCGTGTGGTCAAAGCCCGTCGCCTCGGGGCCAGCTGCCTCCGATGGCGCCCGCTCCTTGGCCGTTCGAGGTGCGCTTTGGCGGGTGATCCAGGCGTTGTAGGCGATGACGCCGGCGAGGACAAGTCCGCCGATGATGGCCAGGCTGAGTTGCAGAGTGCTCATGGGTTTTGACAGGAATGCGGTTTCAAACTGTTTCCATCATGCCAGCGGCGGACTCCATGTCCACCGCCACGATACGGGACACGCCCTGCTCCTGCATGGT
>JBFHEQ010000210.1:0-6273 GCA_041584075.1 Hydrogenophaga sp. | reverse complement strand
CGCATGGCCTTTTTTGGCTGCAACCCGAAGGGAAAGGGGTGGAAACAGGCCCTAATATTGGCTGCGCCATGGACACCCTTTCGAACCCCCGCCACAACGCCCCGCAGACCAGGGGCCTGCTGGTGGTCGATGACCACGAACTGCTCCGCCTGGGCCTTCGCACGCTGGTGTCATCCCATGCGCAAGCCCAGGGCCGGCTGCTGAATGTCTTTGAAGCCCACAGCCTTCAAGAAGCCCTGGCGACGTACCAAGCAAACGCAGCAGCCATCCAGTTGGTGCTGCTCGACCTGCACCTGCCCGATGCACACGGCCTGTCGGGCGTGAGCACGTTCATGAGCCATTACCCCGAGGCCCATGTGGTGGTGCTCTCGGGCATCAGCGACCCCGGCCTTCAGCGCGACGCACTGGCCCTGGGCGCCAGCGCCTACCTGACCAAATCGGGCGACCTCGAACAGGTCGTGCACTACATCGCGTCCCGCGATCTGATCAGCCTGCCCGGCTGTGACGCGGCCACAGGGGAAGCCGGCGTCCATCCCCCGCCGGACAACACGCCCCCGTTGGCCGATGGTCGAGCCGTGCGGGCCGCCTCTGGCGAGTGGGTGCAAGTCTCGGCACGCCAAGCCCAGGTCCTCGACTGGATTCTGAGCGGATGGTCCAACCGCCAGATCGCTGAGCAGGCCAACCTGAGCGAAGGCACTGTCAAGAACCACGTCTCCACCCTGCTGCTGCTGCTGGGCGCCCGGTCTCGGGCCCAGCTCATCAGCCAGTTGCGTTGACCGACCAGCACCCCAGCCCGCCCATCGATGCGGCCACCGCTCAGCGGGTGCTGCGCGAGCAGGTGGCATCGCTCTTTTCCACGCTCAAAAGCGCCACCGTGGCCGACGCCTTGCTGGCCTGGACGGTCGCTGCGCTGTTCTATTGGCAATTGCGCGACCCCTGGGTGCTGGGGTGGGTGGCCCTGCATTTTCTGGAGCTGCTCCGGTACCCGAGCCAGGCCGCCTACCACCGCGATCCGGCCGCAGCCGAACGCAGCGCGTTCTGGGCGCGCAGGCATTGGCATGAGATGCTTTTTTTCTCCTGCATCTGGGGAGCACTCCCCTGGATGATGATGCCGGCCGACAACCTGCCCATGACGTCGGTGATCGTGCTCGTCATCGTCGGCCTGTGCAGCACGGGCCTGCCGGCGGTGGCCGCGCGGTGGCCGTCGGTGCTGGCTTTTGTGCTGCCCATGAACCTTGCCCTGATCAGCGCATTGCTCTGGCACGGCAGCAACACCCACCTGGCGCTGGCTTTTTTTGTGGCCGTGTATTTGCTGGCCACCTTCCAGATCGGCAACGCGCTGCACAAGATGCTCACAGAGTCGCTGCTGGCGCGCTTTGAAAAGGAAGCCCTGGCCGAACAGATCGCCGAACAAATGGCGGTGACCCAACGCCTGAGCGAAGAAAAGACTCGGTTTTTTGCGTCGGCCAGCCACGATCTTCGCCAGCCCCTGCATGCCATTGCCCTGTTTGGTGCCGTGCTGGAACGGGAACTGCAAGATCACAGCGCAGGCCAGCATGCGAGCCGGCTCATGCAGGCGGTTCACGTGATGGGCGCTTCGCTCGACGCCATGCTGGACATGTCGCGCCTGGACGCTGGCGTGGTGCAGCCGGAATTGAACGCCGTGTCCCTCAACCCCATGCTGCAAGCACTCAACCAGCTGTTCGCATCACGGGCAGAAGAAAAAGGCCTTCAGCTGCGGTTGCGCACCACCGGACTGTGGGTCCTGTCCGATCCGCAACTCTTGCAACGGCTGCTCGCCAATCTGGTAGAGAACGCGATCAAATACACCGACCGCGGCGGGGTTCTGGTGCGGGTCAGGGCCAGGCGCACCCAGGTCTGGATAGACGTGATCGACACCGGTCGGGGCATCGCACCCGAAAACCGCGAGAAGGTTTTTGAGGCCTTTTTTCAGGTGGACAATCCCGGTCGCGACCGTCAGCAAGGCCTCGGCATGGGCCTGTCCATCGTGCGCAGGCTCTCCCTGCTGCTGAACCACCCGCTGCAGCTGAGCTCGCGCCCGGGCATGGGCACCCGGTTTCGCCTCGTCCTGCCCCGGGCTCAGGCCCAGGCCCTGACCACGAGCGCGCACGACGCCAGCGCCCCCCGCGCCGGCGCCGCCTCGACCATGTCGGGGATACACCCGCGAGCACCCACCCCACCAACTCCGCCGCTGGTTTTGCCGTCACCGGTGTTGCTGCTGGACGACGAGGCCGACATCGGTGATGCGATGGCTGCCTTGCTGGGCTCTCACGGGGTGCAACTTGAAGTCGTGACCCACGAAGCCGCTGCGGAGCAGGCGCTCGCACAGGCCGCCCTGCACGGGCGGCCCTTTGCCGCCCTGATCTGTGACTACCGTTTGGCCGAGGGCGCCGACGGACTGGAAGCGGCCCAGCGCTTGCGCGCCAGGTTCAACCCCGGGCTGCCGTTCTTGCTGATGACGGGCGAGACTTCGCCGCAACGGCTGCAGCGCGTTCGCGACACCGGTGTGACCGTGCTCTTCAAGCCGGTGACCGCGCCCGAACTGTTGCAGACATTGGCCAAGCTGGTCCAAAAGGCCTGAGCACCGACCCTTGTGTGTCGAGCGCCGATGCGCTTCAAGGCATGACTTTCGGCACTGTTGGTCCGTCGTCTTCCGGCCTATCCTCAGGCCAGCGCTGTCAACGAGGATGCAACACGTGAAGTTCGATCCACCCTTCTCCTGCCGAAAGAGCGCGTGGTCGCTGCGCCCTGGCATCGACCCAGCCCCGCCCGGTGGCTCGGGGTGGCGTGTGGCGGCTTCCCTGGCCATGATCGCGGCCGGGTTCTGTGCCGCCCATGCATATGCCAGGGACCCCGGCACCCCGACGGCGGAACACCTGGGCCTCACGCCGGCCTACCTGCTGGGAGACTGGTGCCAGACCCACATCCAGTTTCCCAAAGAGCGGAGCGAAGAGAACACACCCTACCGCTGGGACCCCGATGGGACCTACGCCACCAGGGGCTCCCAGCAGGGGGACATGAAAGCAGGCTATGTCTACCTCTACAAGCCCGAAGGGAAAATCAAGCTCGCCACCATCGCAGGGTTCTTCAAGGTGAAATCGGTGCAGCCAGATGCCTTCGTCTTGCAGGTATTTGGCGACATGCACTTTCAACGAGGCCCCTGCAAATGAAGCACCACCCCAGCCGACCCGCGTCGTGCGCAATACCTGCACCTGCCCGCCCCGGGCCCTGGACCGTCCGTCTCGGGATACTGGTCATGACCTTGTGTGTGCCCATGCTGGCGCGCACAGCCGAGCCACAAGGGCCATGCCCGTTTTTTGACGCCGCGGTGGTGAAAAAGATCTTTCCCAACAGCACCAACGAGGCCGTTTTCAAGCGCAGGGACAAGCCGTTTCCGTCTTGTACCTACATCTGGAACGCCAAAAAGAAGGCCACCATGGAGATGGCCGGACGCCAAGTGCAAGTGCCTTCAGAAGGGCGGTTGACCCTCACCGAAGTGGCCACCCGGTCTGAGGCCAAAGACTGGGAACGGGTCTTGATGGGCTACAAAAACCAGCAACTTATCCCTGTGCCCGCGTTGGGGCAGTACGCCGTTTGGTCAGACAAACGCCGACAGCTGTCGTTCATCGCCAGGGGCTATGTCTTTCATGTGGCGGTGGAAGACGCCGATCAACCCGATGCGCAACAGAAGAATGCGATGGCGGTGGCGGCAGAACTGGTTCGAACGCACTGAAGCCTGTGCGGTTCACTCTTCGCAAGACTGGGCGTTGCCCTTGTTCGTGCACACCGTCTGACGCACCCACAAGGTGAGCCCCTTCAGCGCGTTCACCTGGGCATTCACCTCGGTGCCCCGGTAGCCCTCACCCGACGACACGCGGTCCACCCAAAGGGTGACATCGTCCGGGTCCGAGGGGTCGTCCACCTCGCCTGCCACGCAGCGGGTCAACTGGGTGCGCAGCGCTTTGTCAAGTTTCACGACCGACGGAAACTGGCAGCTGTAACCCGTTTGCCGCATCCGCATGCCCGGATCGTCCAGGCGCACATCCACCACGCTGCAAGTGGTTGCACCCGTCATGGTCTTTTTCGCCCCGTAGGTCTTGCCCGGTGCGCCCGCCTGGCTGGCTTGATCATTCGCAGCGCCCTTGTGCGAGGCAAAACCCCGCTCGGCGTCGGCCACCACCGCTTTCAATTCCGCGCACACCACCACATCACCTGCCCAGGCCGCTGACGGCAGGCCCAGACACAGACCCAAAGCAGCGCCAACAGCCCATCGGGTTGATCGGTCCATCATCTCGCGCCTCCTGCCCAAAGGATTTCAGAAGCCCGAGGCTAGCGCTTTGAGGGCTGCGACACCAGTGCCCAAAGTCATGCCGGAGCACACCTGCACACAGAACGGTGCCAGGGCAACCGCTGGCGCAAGGCGGTTGGGTCAGCTCCGCTCAGCTCAGCCAGACTGCTGGCTCAGCAAGCGCTTGAGGTCGCCCTGGTCCGCCAGCGCCTGCAGCTCCTGCGCACCACCCACCAGCACGCCCTTCACGAACACCATGGGAAACGTGGGCCAGCCCGTCCACAGTTTGAGTGCGTTGCGCCGCCGCCAGGTGTTGAAGTAGTTGCCGTACTCGAGGTACGCGTGTTGCTGCCCTTGTGCGTCGAGCAACTGGCGCGCTTTTTTGCAGACGGGGTTCATGCCCATGCCGACCACGACCACGTCGTTGTTCGCCACGGCGGCCATCACCTCTTCCACGATGCCGGCATGGGCGTTGGCCACGCGTTCGCGAATCGCGGGGTGGATCTTCTCCTCTGCCAGGATATGTCGTGCCATGGATGTTGTCTGGGAAAAAGTGGAAGCTGGGCGCTGATCGGGTGAAGCTCAGGCCGCAGCAGGTTCACGCAACGCGGCCGCAGCCATGTCCAGCGAACGCAGGCGCAGGGCCGGGTCAAACAGATCGCTCACGATCATGAACTCGTCGGCCTGGGTGGCGTCGGCCAGCTGCTGGAAGCCAGACCGCACCGTCTCCGGCCCGCCAATCACGGCGCAGGCCAGGAAATCGGCGATCGCCGCCTTGGCCTGGCCATCGAGGCGGTCCATGAAACCCTCGACCGGGGCAGGCAATTGACCACGCCGCCCGGTCAGGATGCCGAGCACCCGCTGGTAGGTGCTGCTGGCGAGGTACTGGGCCTCCTCGTCGGTGGGTGCGCCGATGAAGGGCACACCCACGATCACATAGGGCTTGGCCAGCTGGGCCGAGGGTTTGAAATTGTGGCGGTACATCTCCAGCGCCTGCAGCAGGTAACGCGGAGCAAAGTGCGAAGCAAACGCATACGGCAAGCCCCGCTCGGCGGCCAGCTGCGCCGAAAACAGGCTGGAGCCGAGCAGCCAGATCGGCACATGGGTGCCCGCGCCGGGCATGGCGATCAGCTTCTGCCCTGGCACGGCATCGCCCAGCAGGCGCTGCAGTTCGGCCACATCGCGCGGGAAGTCGTCTTCCGATTCGTGGCGGTCGCGGCGCAAGGCCCGCATGGTCATGGGGTCGGTGCCGGGCGCACGGCCCAGACCCAGATCGATGCGCCCGGGGTACATCTCGGCCAGCGTACCAAAGGCCTCGGCCACCACCAAGGGCGCGTGGTTGGGCAGCATCACGCCGCCCGAGCCCACCCGCATGGTGCTGGTGCCCCCCGCGATGTGCCCCACCAGCACGGCGGTGGCCGAGCTGGCGATGCCGCTCATGTTGTGGTGCTCGGCCAGCCAGTAACGCTCGAAACCCAGCCGTTCGGCGTGTTGGGCGGTGCGCAGGGCGATGGCCAGCGCGTCGGCCACGGTGCCGCCTTCGCGCACGGCCACCAGATCGAGCATGGAGAGGCGGATGTCTTTCAGGGATTTCATTTGACCATTGTCAGACTTTATGCGGCAGGTTGCTGTCAACATGGCAATGAGCCCCACAACAAGCAGGCCCTGTCAACCAGGCGCTGGCGGCCACACGCCATCCAGCGTAGGCTTCTGCCATTCCGTCGCAACACGACCCAACCCAACACCCCACCACCATGTCCACCTTGTTTGATCCTATCCAGGTGGGTGCCCTGTCGCTCGCCAACCGCATCGTCATGGCCCCACTCACGCGCAACCGAGCGCCCGACGCCATCCCCACGCCCCTGATGGCGACCTACTACACCCAGCGCGCCAGCGCCGGCCTGCTGATCACCGAAGCCACCGCCATCAGCCAGCAAGGGCAAGGGTATTCCGACGTGCCCGGG
>JBFHEQ010000209.1:0-6278 GCA_041584075.1 Hydrogenophaga sp. | reverse complement strand
TTTGTGACTCTGAATCAGAGCTTCGGAAAGGTGGGCCAGTGATATGAACCGCGAAATGTTGATGCTGATCGATGCCATCTCGCGCGAGAAAAACGTGGAGCGAGATCTGGTGCTGGGCGCCGTCGAGCTGGCGTTGGCCTCGGCCACGAAGAAGCTTTACAAGGGCGAGGTGGACATCCGTGTCGCCATGGATCCCGACACCGGTGCCTATGAGACTTTCCGTCGCTGGCTGGTGGTGCCCGATGAGGCGGGCTTGCAAAATCCTGATGCGGAAGAGCTGCTGACCGATGCCCGTGATGAGTTGCCCGATATCGAAGAGGGTGACTACATCGAGAAGCCTGTGGAGAGTGTGCCGATCGGTCGCATTGGTGCCATGGCGGCCAAGCAGGTGATTCTGCAGAAAATTCGCGATGCAGAGCGCGAGATGTTGTTGAACGATTTCATGTCGCGCGGCGACAAGGTCTTCGTGGGTACTGTCAAGCGCATGGACAAGGGTGATCTCATCGTCGAGAGCGGCCGTGTTGAAGGTCGACTGCGTCGCGGAGAGACCATTCCCAAGGAGAACTTCCGCACGGGAGACAGGGTTCGCGCCATGATCATGGAGGTGGACCTGACCTTGCGCGGCGCGCCCATTCTGCTGTCGCGTTCTGCACCTGAGTTCATGATTGAGCTCTTCCGTCAGGAAGTGCCGGAAATCGAACAGGGTCTGCTGGAAATCAAGACCTGCGCCCGTGATCCCGGTTCGCGAGCGAAGATCGCTGTCTACACCCACGACAAGCGCATCGATCCGATCGGCACCTG
Source organism: Hydrogenophaga sp. (assembly GCA_041584075.1). Lineage (GTDB taxonomy): Bacteria > Pseudomonadota > Gammaproteobacteria > Burkholderiales > Burkholderiaceae_C > Hydrogenophaga. The sequence continues at coordinate 5,477 of JBFHEQ010000209.1, read as the reverse complement.
CGTGGGTGTGCGCGGCTCCCGTGTCAATGGAGTGACCAACGAGCTCGCAGGTGAGCGTGTGGATATCGTTCTCTGGAGCGAGGATCCCGCCCAATTTGTCATCGGTGCATTGGCGCCGGCCAATGTCGTATCGATCGTGGTGGATGAAGAGCGCCACGCAATGGATGTGGTGGTGGATGAGGAAAACCTCGCCATTGCCATTGGTCGCGGTGGGCAAAACGTCCGACTGGCTTCCGATTTGACCGGGTGGCGCATCAACATCATGACGGCAGACGAGTCTGCCCAGAAGCAGGCCGAAGAGGCCGACGGCATCCGCAAGGTCTTTATGGCCAAGCTTGACGTTGACCAGGAGATCGCCGACATCCTCATCGAGGAGGGCTTCACCAGCCTCGAAGAAGTGGCCTATGTGCCTCTTCAGGAAATGCTGGAGATCGAGTCGTTTGATGAGGATACTGTCAACGAACTGCGGACCCGTGCGAAAGATGCTTTGCTGACGATGGAAATCGCCCGCGAAGAAAGTGTAGAAGAAGTGTCGCAAGATTTGCGCGATCTCGAGGGCATGACCCAAGAGCTGGTGGCCAAGCTGGCCGATGCCGGCGTGCACACCCGCGACGAGCTGGCCGATCTGGCCGGCGACGAATTGACCGAGATCACTGGACAGGCGCCCGACGAGGCGACTGCCATGATCATGAAGGCGCGCGCTCACTGGTTTTCCGGTGACGAGGCCCAGGCCTCTAACTGAACCAGCGGAGGCCCACGCGGAGAAAAGAACCCATGACAAGTACCACCGTCGCCGAATTGGCTGCCGAGCTGAACAAGCCCACCTCAACCCTGCTGGAGCAACTCTCCTCTGCCGGGGTGCCCAAGTCCGCAGGGACCGATGCGATCACCGAATCCGACAAGCAAAAATTGCTGGGCCATCTCAAGGCCAGCCATGGCACGTCGGGCGGTGAGCGCAAAAAAATCACTCTGGTGAAAAAATCCACCAGCGAAATCAAGCAGGCGGATGCGACGGGGCGTGCCCGTACCATCCAGGTGGAGGTGCGCAAAAAGCGCACCTTCATCAAGCGCGATGACGAAATCGCTGCGACGCCAGAGGTCGAGTCTGAGGCGCCTGTGGACAGCACACCGGTTGTGGATGCGGTCGAACTGGCCAAACGAGAGGAAGACGCTCGACGTCAGGCCGAACTGCTGCGCCGCCAGGAAGAAGAGCTGGCGCAGAAGCGCAAGGACCGCGAGGCCGAAGAGGCTCGCGCTGCCAAAGCTGAGCAGGAACGGGCTGCGGCAGAACAGAAAGCCTCAGAAGAAGCGGCCGCCAAAGCCAAGGCTGCTGAGCCTGCGCCGGCGGCCGAGCTTGACGCAGAGGGTTCTGCCGCTGCACGCATTGCCGAACACGAAAGGGCCAAGCTGGTTGCGCTGGAGCGTGAATCTGCTGCTCGTGCGTTGGCGGAACAACAAGCCGAGGCGCAGCGTGCCGATGACCTGCGTGCCCAGGAGCTGGAAGAGCGCCGTCGCAAGGCCGAAGCCGAGGCGGCCAACATCCGCGCCATGATGGCTGCACCGGCCAAGACCATGGTCGCCAAGAAGCCTGAGCCCGACCCCAAAGCCATCAAAGGCACCCTGCACAAGCCCGCGGGTACTCCAGGTGCCAAGGCGGCCGTTGCCGCTGGTGCTGCCGGCGGCAAGAAGGAGATCAAGTCAGAGAATCTGTCGTCTACCTGGAAAGACGACTCCGCCAAGAAGAAGGAAATCAAGACGCGTGGTGACACGGGTGCAGGTCGATCCAACTGGCGGGGAGGACCGCGTGGCGGCAGCCGTCGTGGTGGTCGCGATTCGAACAACGCTCACCAGAGCACCTTTGTTGCACCGACCGAATTCAAGGCCATCGAGGTGCATGTGCCCGAAACCATCACCGTGGGCGAGCTGGCCCACAAGATGAGCTTGAAATCGTCCGAAGTCATCAAGGCGTTGATGAAGATGGGCCAGATGGTCACCATCAACCAGCCGTTGGATCAGGACACCGCGATGATTGTGGTGGAAGAGCTGGGTCACACGGCTGTGGTTGCCGCACTCGATGATCCAGAAGCGTTTACCGAAGAAGAGGCGACCCAGGGATCGGCCGAACTGCTGCCTCGCGCCCCTGTGGTGACGGTGATGGGTCACGTCGACCACGGTAAGACTTCTTTGCTGGATTACATTCGACGCGCCAAGGTAGCCGCTGGCGAAGCGGGTGGTATCACACAGCACATTGGTGCGTACCACGTGCAGACCGAGCGTGGCATGGTGTCTTTCCTGGATACCCCCGGTCACGAGGCGTTCACCGCCATGCGTGCCCGTGGTGCTCAGGCGACCGACATTGTCATTCTGGTGTGTGCGGCCGACGACGGCGTCATGCCCCAGACCAAAGAAGCCATCAAGCACGCGAAAGCCGCCGGTGTACCGATCGTGGTCGCTCTGACCAAGATTGACAAACCCGGTATCAACCTTGAAAAAGTGCGCGGTGAACTGGTTGCCGAAGAAGTCATTCCCGAAGACTTCGGTGGTGACGTGCCCTTCGTGGGTGTTTCCGCCAAGACCGGCGAGGGCATAGACACCTTGCTGGAGCAGGTGTTGCTGCAAGCGGAAGTGCTGGAGCTCAAGGCGCCCGTCGATGCCATGGCCAAAGGTCTGGTGGTTGAAGCTCGCCTGGACAAAGGCCGCGGTGCGGTTGCGACGGTGCTGGTGCAGAGCGGTACGCTCAAGACCGGCGATGTGGTGCTGGTGGGCCAGACCTCGGGCCGCGTTCGCGCCATGCTGGACGAAGATGGCAAGACCATCAAGGAAGCCGGCCCGTCCATTCCGGTGGAAATTCAGGGTCTCTCAGAAGTGCCTCAAGCAGGCGACGATTTCATGGTGATGAGCGACGAGCGCCGTGCGCGGGAAATTGCGACCTACCGCGCAGGCAAGTTCCGCAACACCAAGCTGGCCAAGCAGCAGGCAGCCAAGCTGGAGAACATGTTCTCCGACCTGTCCGCAGGCGAAGTCAAGGTGCTGCCCATCATCATCAAGGCCGACGTTCAGGGGTCGCAAGAAGCCCTGGGTCAATCCTTGCTCAAGCTGTCGGGCGAAGAGGTCAAGATCCAGATCGTGTTCTCCGGCGTGGGCGGCATCAGCGAAAGCGACGTCAACCTGGCCATTGCCTCGAAGGCTGTGGTGATCGGGTTCAACGTGCGTGCCGATGTGGGTGCGCGCAAGCTGGCAGAAGGCAACGACGTCGACCTGCGCTACTACAACATCATTTATGATGCGGTGGACGAGCTCAAGGCGGCCATGTCTGGCATGTTGGCGCCAGAGAAGCGCGAGGAAGTCATCGGTCAGGCCGAGATCCGTACGGTGTTCGTGGCGTCCAAGATCGGTACTGTGGCCGGCTGTATGGTCACCTCCGGCCAGGTCACGCGCTCGTCACATTTCCGCTTGCTGCGTGAAAACGTGGTGATATACACCGGCGAGATCGACACACTCAAGCGCTTGAAAGACGACGTGCGCGAAGTCAAGGAAGGCTTCGAGTGCGGTATCAAGCTCAAGAACTACAACGACATCAAAGAGGGCGACCAGCTCGAGTTCTTTGAGGTCAAGGAAGTGGCGCGCTCGCTGTAATCGCCCGATCGACCATGGCACGCAAATCGTCTTCTACCCCCAATCGCGGCTTTCGCGTGGCCGACCAGATCCAGAGGGATCTGGCCGAGCTGATCGCGCGCGAGCTGAAAGATCGACGCGTGGGCATGATCACGATCAATGCGGTCGAGGTGACGCCCGATTACGCCCATGCCAAGGTGTACTTCAGCTTGCTGACCGGAGATCCGGCCGAGACACTGGAAGGCCTTACGGCCGCCGCTGGCTTCTTGCGCTCTGGCCTGTTCAAGAGGCTGCACATCCACACGGTGCCAACGCTTCATTTCGTGTTTGACCGCACAACGGAGCGAGCGGCCGACATGAATGCGCTGATTTCCAAGGCCGTGGCCTCCAGGTCTACGGACGACGAGGTCTGAACATGAGCATCGCAGGGCTTCCCCAAGGTGCGAAAGCCCCCTTGGGGGGCGGTGGGCTCCATTCCGATGGCGTCAGACCTGGCACGCCCAAGGCGCCGCGTGCGCGGATTGTCCGGCGTCCTGTTCACGGCGTGTTGCTGCTGGACAAGCCGCTGGGCCTGTCCAGCAACCAGGCGTTGCAGAAGGTGAAGTGGTTGCTCCGGGCGGAAAAGGCCGGCCATACCGGCACACTCGATCCCTTGGCCTCCGGTGTGTTGCCACTGTGTTTCGGTGCTGCCACCAAATTCAGCCAGCTGCATCTGGACGCTGACAAAACCTATGAGACCGTGGTGCGTCTGGGCATCAAGACTTCGACCGCAGATACCGAGGGCAGTGTGATCGAGTCGCGCCCTGTGACGTGTACGCCAGGCCAGGTGGTCGAGGCGCTGGACCGTTTCATGGGTGACATCGAACAGATCCCACCCATGCACAGTGCCCTGAAAAAAGACGGCAAGGCCCTGTACGAATACGCCCGGGAGGGTGAAACCGTGGAGCGCGCCCCGCGCCAGGTCACCATTCACGACCTTGACTTGCTGGACATGCAGCTCGCCGGTGATGAGCCCAGCCTGCGCCTGCGGGTGTGTTGCAGCAAGGGAACCTACATCCGTACACTGGGCGAAGACATTGGTGAAGCGCTGGGTTGTGGCGGCCATTTGACGCTGTTGCGTCGCGTGGCCACCGGGCCGTTCACTGCAGCCCAGTGCGTGACACTGGAGGCCCTGGAGGCCGAATCCGAGGCAGATCGCCTGGCCCATCTTCTCCCGGTCCCGGCACTTCTGCAGGGACACACGCCTGTCACGCTGGACGAAGAGAATGCGGCGCGCTTCCTGAGCGGTGTGCGCCGAAGAGGCGACTGGGTCGACACCGATCAGGTGGTGGTCTATGGCCCTGTCCCACTTGCCAACAAATCCCTCAACGACACCACCTTGCTTGGCAGCGCACACACCGCTGGCGGCGAGCTGATCCCGGGGCGGCTGCTGAGCCCCATCGAAATACAGCAAATCCTGGAAAAAGCACTGGAAACCTCACCATGAGCAAACAAATCCGCAACATCGCCATCATCGCCCACGTTGACCATGGCAAAACCACCATGGTTGACCAGTTGCTGCGTCAATCTGGCACCTTCGCCGACCACGAAAAGGTGGTCGATACCGTGATGGACAACAATGCCATCGAACGCGAGCGTGGCATCACCATCCTCGCCAAAAACTGTGCCGTGAGCTGGAAGGGCACCCACATCAACATCGTGGACACGCCCGGCCACGCAGACTTCGGTGGCGAGGTGGAGCGCGCTTTGTCCATGGTGGACGGCGTCGTGTTGCTGATCGATGCCCAAGAGGGCCCCATGCCCCAGACGCGTTTCGTGACCAAGAAGGCGCTGGCCCTGGGTTTGCGCCCCATTCTGGTGGT
>JBFHEQ010000208.1:0-6309 GCA_041584075.1 Hydrogenophaga sp. | reverse complement strand
TCCCCTTCCTCAGAAAAGAAGAACGCGTCATGAATGACATCCGTCGGTCCATCTTGTGGGTGGTGTTTGGTTTCTCGATGGTCCTGATCTGGGACAAGTGGCAGATCCACAACGGGAACAAGCCCACTTTCTTCCCCTCGTCGGCCCTGACGGAACAGGCGGCGCCGGGCACATCACCGGCCCCGGTTGACAACAGCCTGCCCGCCGCAACGGCCAGCGCGGCTGGCACCGACGCGGGCATGGCCCCGGTCGGCACCAGCGCGCCCACGGCACAGGCGGTGCGCACGGAAGTGACCACCGATGTCTACAAACTGACCTTCAACAGCGACGGTGGCTCGCTCGTGGGCGCACAGCTGATCCAGCACGCAGCCGACGGACACACGAACAAGGAAGTTGCCGAGTTTCCTTTCACGCTGTTGCAGCAGGATGATGTCCACACCTACATCGCCCAGACGGGCCTGATCGGCGGCAGCTTTCCCAACCACAAGACCCCCATGACCCTGGTGGCCGGCCCGACGGCCCTGGCCGATGGTCAGGATGAGCTGCAGTTGAAGTTCGAGTCGGACGAGGTGGGCGGCGTCAAGCTGGTCAAGACCTACACGCTCAAGCGCGGCAGCTACAACATCGGGGTGCAACACGCTGTGGTGAACAACGGCGCCCAGGCCGTGAGCCCGCAGCTGTATGTGCAGCTGGTGCGCGACAACGTGCAGAGCGCCAACTCCACGCCCTTCTATTCCACCTTCACCGGCCCGGCCATCTACACCGCCGAGCAGAAGTACCAGAAGGTCGAGTTCAAGGACATCGACAAGCAAAAAGCCCAGGCCAACGACCCCAACGGGTTCAAGGCCGATTTCGTGAGGTCGGCCAGCGAGGGTTATGTGGCCATGGTGCAGCATTACTTCACCTCTGCCTGGGTGCTGGGCGATGGTGTGCCACGCAACAACTTCGCCCGCAAGATCGACAACACACTGTACGCCGCAGGCGCCATCACCGAGCTGGGTGAGATCGCCCCCGGCCAGAGCAAGACGCTGGATTCAAGCCTGTTTGTGGGCCCCCAGGAAGAAAAAGTGCTGGAGGTGACCACGCCGGGTCTGGAACTGGTGAAAGACTATGGCTGGCTCACCATCCTGGCCAAGCCGCTGTACTGGCTGCTGGAGAAGATCCACGGCTTCGTGTCCAACTGGGGCTGGTCCATCGTCTTGCTGGTGGTGCTGATCAAGGCCGCCTTCTACTGGCTCAACGCCACGGCCTACAAGAGCATGGCCAAGATGAAGGCCATCAACCCCCGCATCACCGAAATGCGCGAACGCCTGAAAAGCAATCCGCAGGCGATGCAGCAGGAGATGATGAAGATCTACCGCGAGGAAAAGGTCAATCCCCTGGGCGGCTGCCTGCCCATCATGATCCAGATCCCGGTGTTCATTGCCCTGTACTGGGTGCTGCTGTCCTCCGTGGAAATGCGCAACGCGCCCTGGATTCTGTGGATCCATGATCTGGCCCAGCCCGATCCGTTCTTCATCCTGCCGCTGGTGATGGCCGTGACGACCATGATCCAGACCGCCCTGAACCCGCTGCCGCCCGATCCGATGCAGGCCAAGCTGATGTGGATGATGCCGCTGATGTTCTCGGTGATGTTCTTCTTCTTCCCGGCCGGCCTGGTGCTGTACTGGATCACGAACAACATCCTGACCATCCTGCAACAGTCGTTCATCAACAAGCGCATGGGCGTGCCGTTGAAGTTCACGTTGCCCTTCGACTTGTTCAAATCCAAGCCACAGGCGAAGTAAGCCCCCCCCCCGCGCCGCTTTCGGCGTCACCCCCCCAAGGGGGCGATGCTGGCGGTCCGGAAGGAATGACCCCCCTGCGCCGCCTTCGGCGTCACCCCCCAAGGGGCGATGCTGGCGGCCCGGCAAAGCCGGTTCCGCGGCATCCTGGGTGAGAGCGCCTCGTTCCTCCGTCGGGCCTGCTTTTGCAGGCCCTTTTCTTTTCTGAAACGCCTTTGCCGCAGAATCCCCTCATGCTGAGCGCTCAACACGACCCCATTGTTGCCATCACCACCGCTTCTGGCCGTGGCGCGGTGGGCATTGTGCGGGTCTCAGGCAAGGGACTGGCCCCTTTTGCGCAGGCGCTACTTGGCCGTGCGCTGAAACCGCGTGAAGCCACTTATTTGCCGTTTGCCGATGAGCAGGGCCAGCCGATCGACCACGGGTTGGCGTTGTGGTTTCCGGGGCCGCACTCTTACACCGGTGAAGACGTGCTGGAGCTGCAGGGCCATGGCGGTCCGGTGGTGTTGCAGTTGCTGCTGGCGCGTTGCCTGGCCGTGGCGCAGGGCATGGGCCTCACGGGCTTGCGCCCGGCCCGGGCGGGCGAGTTTACCGAGCGGGCGTTCCACAACGACAAGCTGGATCTCGCCCAGGCCGAGGCCGTCGCGGACCTGATCGACGCCAGCACCGAAGCGGCGGCCCGCAGTGCCAGCCGTTCATTGGCTGGGGTATTTTCGGACCGGGTTCACACGCTGCGTGATGCACTGGTCAACCTGCGCATGCTGGTCGAAGCGACGCTGGATTTTCCGGAAGAAGAGATCGATTTCCTGAAAAAGGCCGATGCCGTTGGCCAGCTTGCCCGCCTGCAGTCGGCTCTGGCCGACGTGCGGGCCCAGGCGCGCCAGGGGGCCTTGTTGCGCGACGGTCTCAAGGTGGTGATCGCCGGGCAGCCCAATGCCGGCAAAAGCTCCTTGCTCAACGCGCTGGCGGGCGCCGAGCTGGCCATCGTCACCCCGATCGCGGGCACGACCCGCGACGTGGTGCAGCAAACTATACAGATCGAGGGTGTGCCGCTGCACGTGATCGACACCGCGGGGTTGCGTGACAGTCCGGATGTGGACGAGGTGGAGAAGATCGGGATCGAGCGGGCCTGGGGGCAGATCGCCCAGGCGGACGCGGTGTTGTTCCTGCACGATCTCACGCGGGTGGATCTACCCGCTTATCAGGCGGCAGATTTGGCCATTGCAGCCGCCTTGCCCAGCGGTGTGCCGGTGGTGCAGATCTGGAACAAGCAGGATCAGAGCGATACCGCCACCGCTGACCGCTGTGTGGCAGGCTTGCCGGAGGCCCTGCTGCTGTCGGCCAAACGCGGCGACGGCATCGAAGTGCTGCGTCAGCGCCTGCTGCAACTGGCGGGCTGGCAGCCGTCCAGCGAGGGCTTGTTCATGGCGCGGGAGCGTCATCTGCAGGCGCTGGCCCGTGTGGGCGAACACCTCGACGCAGCCGGCGGATGGCTGGAGGCGGCGGCCGAACACCTGGATTTGCTGGCCGAAGAGCTGCGCCTGGCGCAGCAGGCATTGGGGGCGATCACCGGCGAGTTCAGCGCAGACGATTTGCTGGGGGAAATCTTTTCGCGGTTTTGCATCGGCAAATAAGCCGCCACTGGCAATGCCGGCCTGCTGTTCCGGGTTTGGATGTGTTGCAAACTGAGCGCAGTCAAGCCGTTCAACTGTAAGTTCGGGTAACACCGACTTGTGCGCGCGGCACCAGCGCGGTTAACGTGTGGCGGTATGAACGCCCACCGATCTGGTCAGGAATTGCAAGGTATTCAGGCCCTGGCCCTGGCCATGAAGGTCAGCCACGCACTGGATGCCCTGCCATTGAGCCTCAGCGAGGCCCAATGGACGCTTTTGGCCGATTATTTGCAGCCCTCGGTGGTCCGCACAGGCGATGTCGTGATCGAGCAGGGCGTCAAGGACCGCACGGTGTATTTTGTGGAGAGTGGCAGCCTCACCGTGCACTATGAGGATGCGAAAGACCGGGTGCGCATTGCCCTGGTGGGTGCTGGATCGATTTTGGGGGAAGGGGCGTTTTTCAGCCAGTTGCCCCGCAGCGCGACCGTACAGGCTGGTGGTGAGACCCGTTTGTGGTCGCTGACCCCTTTGCGGTTTCGCGAGTTGTCGGTGCGTGCTCCCGAGATCGCGCTGGAGCTCACCGTTGCCATGGCCGCTGTGCTGGCGCGGCGTTTCTACAACCGCCCCAAGCGCGTCGCGGTGACCTGACGGGGGCTGTTCGAGATGCCCGTGAACCCGCCAAAGACCCCGGTTTTTTCGAACCTTTTGTTGCGTATGAAACGCCGTCGATCCCGGCATACTGTCAATCATGTCACTACTGCGCTGGCTACAGGCCAAGAAAAATGAGCCAGGAACTCCGGGTGGCACCCGTGCTCGCATGCGCAAAGCGTTTCGCGAGACCACGCTTCCGCTGATTTCGCCCCGGCGAGGCCGTCGCATCTTGCGGCGAGAGCAGCTGTATTCGGTGGTGCGCGAGTCCCTGATCCGTGCCGGCGTTTTGTCCACCAGTTACGAATTCAAGGTGTTGGCCCTCGATGCCAATGGCGACGGATTTCTGGTTCTGGTCGATCTGGCTTTGCCTGCCGATGCGATCCCTGACGAATACCTGCTGGAGATCGAGCGCTGGATTCAGACCAGTGCACGATCGCGCCACAGCATGCAGATCGAGGCCGTGTACTGGCGTCGCAAAGCCACCCATGATCAGCGGGGCATCGCCTTGAAGGCGGCGGTGGAGGCCCAGACTCGGCGTGAGAGCCAGACGGACCTGGCGTCAGAGCGACCAACGGCGCTGCCGCCTGTGGAACACGGGCCTCATCACACCCGCACACAACCGGTGGCCCGGGATGAAGTGGAGGCCTTTCGCAAAGCCCTGGCATCTCCGGCCATTCCCAAACCGCCATCTGATGGTCCGGTGCCCGGTCGATCCTCTGCCGGAGAGCGGGCGGAGGAGCTGGACAGCGACTTCGCGGCCTTGAGTGCGACCCAGTACGGAAAGCTCGAATAGCCCTAGAAGGCGGCGCGGCAGAACGTCCGGTGACGCCTGTGGTTTCGCACGTCGCCCAAGAACGAGGCGAATCAAGCCGGCGGTGTGTGTGTGAACGTGAGCCTGTATCAGTGGCCCGAAAAGTCCACGATGGTGAACAGGGGCAGTCCGGCAGCTTTGAGGCGCTGTGAGCCACCCAGTTCCGGCAGGTCCACGATGGCCGCACCCTCGATCACCTCGGCCCCCAGCTTTTCCAGCAGTCGGGCACCGGCCATCATGGTGCCGCCCGTGGCGATGAGGTCGTCGATGAGCAGGACCCGGTCGCCTGCTTTGACCGCGTCGGTGTGCAGCTCTACGGTGGCGCTGCCATATTCCAGCTCGTAGGTTTCCTGCACCGTGGTGAAGGGCAGCTTGCCCTTCTTGCGGATGGGCACAAAGCCCAGACCCAGTTCGTAAGCCACCACCGATCCGATGATGAAGCCCCTGGCGTCCAGTCCGGCGACCACGGTGGGGCGCAAATCGGGCGCCATGTAGCGGTGCACAAACACGTCGATCAGAACGCGGAACACGCGCGGGTCCTGCAGCAACGGCGTGATATCGCGAAACTGCACGCCCGGTGCCGGCCAGTCGGGTACGGTGCGGATGTGCTCTTTGAGGTAGGCGGTGTTGTCCATGGCGTGGAAAATGGGATGGAAGGGTCGGGGGCTGAGGGCTGTGCTGCGGTCGATGATGGTGCCCGCGTCAACCCGACAGCAGCTTGTCTTCGGCCAGCGCCAGGGCGGGTGCTTTGGCGCTGAGCACCAGTGTGTCGCCACCGTGCAGCAGGGTATCGTCTTCAAACAGCTTGTTCTTGCCGTCGACACCTCGCATGCTGACCACGCGTACCCCCATGGCTTCGAGGTTCATGCTGCCGAGGGTTCTGCCGGCGCTTCGACCCCCTATGGGCAGCGTCACGGTGTGCATGCGTTCGTGCTCGGCCTCTTCCACGCTGTCATCGTCAGCCCCGTGGAAATAGCCTCGCAGCAGGTTGTAGCGCGCGTCGCGCTGGTCTTGCACCACCCGGATCACCCGCCGCATGGGCACACCCACCAGGGCGAGCGCATGGCTGGCGAGCATCAGGCTGGCCTCGATCGCTTCGGGCACAACCTCGGTAGCGCCGGCATTGCGCAGCCGCTCCAGATCGACATCGTCCACGGTACGCACCACCACCGGGACCTGGGCGGCCTGCTCGCGGCAATGGTGCAAAACCTTGAAGGCGCTGGCGGTGTCGATGTAGGTGATGACCACGGCGCTGGAACGGTGCAGGCCGGCGGCCATGAGGGCTTGCAGGCGGGCGGCGTCACCAAAAACCACCGAATGGCCGGCGGCGGCGGCCTGGCGCACCCGGTCGGGGTCCAGGTCGAGCGCCATGTAGGGGATGCCTTCGGCTTCGAGCAGGCGGGCCAGGTTTTGCCCACAACGGCCGTAGCCGCAGATGATCACGTGTTTG
>JBFHEQ010000207.1:0-6375 GCA_041584075.1 Hydrogenophaga sp. | reverse complement strand
TAGGAGCGCAACGACGAGTGGCGTTGTTTCCACCCCTTTCCCTTCGGGTTGCAGCCAAAAAGGCCATGCGCGGCGTTGCAAAGCCTGGCCGGGGGGAAGACCCCGGCAGCGTTTTGCGCCTTGCGCATGGCCTTTTTGATCTGCAAGGCATCTTGAAAAAATAGTGTTAACAGGCCCTGGCGGGTGAAGAGCTGGCCCGGACGCCCTCGGGGCTGGAGCGCAGCACCGTGCGGGCCGTCTATCGCCCTACAGCTGTCATGTTGGGGGTAAAACCGTACACTTGAAGGTTCCCCAGAGGTATCCCCAACAATGAACGCCCCCGTCGACGTTTCCTTTTTCGCGCGCGCCGCCAAACCGATCAACAGCTACCGCCCCTACTGGGCGAAGCGGTTCGGGGTGGCGCCGTTTCTGCCCATGAGCCGTGCCGAGATGGAGCAGCTGGGCTGGGATTCGTGCGACATCATCCTGGTCACAGGCGATGCTTACGTGGACCACCCCAGCTTTGGCATGGCGGTGATCGGGCGCGTGCTGGAGGCGCAGGGCTTTCGCGTGGGCATCATTGCCCAGCCCGACTGGCAGAGCGCCGAGCCGTTCAAGGCATTGGGCAAGCCCAACCTTTTCTGGGGCGTGACCGCGGGCAACATGGATTCCATGATCAACCGCTACACGGCCGATCGAAAGATTCGCAGCGACGATGCCTACACCCCCGGTGATGTGGGTGGCAAGCGGCCCGACCGCGCTGCCATCGTCTACAGCCAGCGCTGCCGCGAAGCCTACAAAGACGTGCCCATCGTGCTCGGAGGCATTGAAGGCAGTCTGCGCCGCATCGCCCACTACGACTACTGGAGCGACAAGGTGCGCCGCAGCATCGTGGTCGATGCCAAGTGCGATCTCCTGCTGTACGGCAACGCCGAACGTGCCCTGGTGGAGATCGCCCATCGCATCGCGGCGCGTGAGCCTGTGGAGCAGATCACCGATGTGCGCGGCACGGCTTTTGTGCGCCGCCCGGGTGATCCCACGGCCGAGGGCTGGATCGAGATCGATTCCACCGAGGTCGACATGCCCGGCCGCGTGGACGCCCACATCAACCCCTACCAGACCACCAGCGAACAAGCCCAGGCCCAGGGCCAGAGCTGCGCCAAGGAAGAGGGCGAATCGACGCCCAGGGCGCTGGAGCAGGGCGCCAAGGTGGTGCAGTTTGTGGCCAACCCGGCTTTGCAGGGCCGCATCAAGGTGCCGCCGCGCGACAAGTCGGTGATCCGCATCCCCAGCTACGAGACGATCCGGAGCGACGCCGTGTTGTATGCCCACGCCAACCGCGTGCTGCATCTGGAGACCAACCCCGGCAACGCGCGCGCACTGGTGCAGGCCCATGGCGAAGGCGCCACGGCGCGTGATGTCTGGATCAATCCGCCCCCCATCCCGCTGACCACGGCCGAGATGGACTTTGCGTTTGACCTGCCCTATGCCCGCAGCCCGCACCCCGCGTATGCCGACGAGCACGGCAAGCACGACGGTGCCACCAAGATCCCCGCCTGGGAGATGATCCGCTTCAGCGTGAACATCATGCGCGGCTGCTTTGGCGGCTGCACCTTTTGCTCCATCACCGAGCACGAAGGCCGCATCATCCAGAGCCGCTCGGAAGAGTCGATCATTCGCGAAGTGGAAGAGATGCGCGACAAGGTTGACGGCTTCACCGGCATCGTCTCCGATCTCGGTGGCCCCACGGCGAACATGTACCGCCTGGGGTGCAAGACGCCGGAGATTGAAGCCGCTTGCCGCAAGCCCAGCTGCGTGTACCCGGGCATTTGCCAGAACCTGCACACCGACCACACACCGCTGGTCAAGATCTACAAACGTGCCCGCGAGCTGCGCGGCGTGAAGAAGGTGCTGATCGGTTCAGGCTTGCGCTACGACCTGGCCGTCAAGAGCCCGGAATACGTCAAGGAGCTGGTGCAGCACCACGTGGGTGGCTACCTGAAGATCGCGCCTGAGCACACCGAGGGTGGTCCGCTGTCCAAGATGATGAAGCCCGGCATCGGCAGCTACGACAAATTCAAACAGATGTTTGAAAAGTACAGCGAAGAGGCGGGCAAGAAGCAGTTCCTGATTCCCTATTTCATCGCGGCCCACCCGGGAACCAGCGACGAAGACATGATGAATCTGGCGCTATGGCTCAAACGCAACGGATTCCGCGCCGACCAGGTGCAGACCTTCTACCCCAGCCCCATGGCCACGGCCACGGCGATGTACCACACCAACATGAACCCGCTCAGGGGCCTAAGCCGAGACCCCGAGCGCGCCGAACGGGTGGACATCGTGCGCGGAGACAAGCGACGCCGGCTGCATAAAGCTTTTTTGCGCTACCACGACGCCAACAACTGGCCACTGTTGCGCGAGGCGCTGAAGTCCATGGGACGCGCCGATCTCATCGGCAACGGCAAACACCACCTCATCCCCACCTTCCAGCCCATGACGGATGGCAGCTATTCCAGCGCGCGGCGCAAGAACAGCACGCCCGTGGGCAAAGCGGCGGTCCAGCCGTCCAAAGGGCGGATGCTCACGCAACACACGGGTCTGCCTCCACGCGACAACGGATCGGCTCCCAAGGGCGGGGGAACCAAAGGCGCGGCAGCCCGGCCGTCTGGCGCGGGGAAACGCCGCCCTTCTTGATGGGCGTCAGCTGGTGGGCGTGGTCTGAAACGCCGGCCAGATCAGCCAGGCCAGCAGGCCCACCATGTTCAAGGCCACCGTGGCCCAGTAAACAAGCCTGAACGCCTGCTTGCTGGATTTGTGGCGCAGGATCTGCTGGGCAAACCAGGCACCAGGCCAGCCTCCCAGCAACGCCAGGCCGTGCAACTGGTTTTCGCTCGCGCGCCAGTTGCCCTCAATGGCGGCTTCTTTGTCGCGCCAGTACACGTAAAACGTGGCGAGGTTGAGCAAGGCCACCCCGGTGAGCACCACCCAGGGGAAACGGCCCATCCCGATGCCGATCAGCCACAGCAACAACCAGAAACCCATCAAGCCCAGCGCCGCCCAGTAAAGGCGCTGCTCTCGTTGCTTCAGGTACAGGGGCTCGGAGCGCTCGGCCTGCCCGGCGCGTGGCAAGAGTTCGGCCGCGGTGTCCTCGGGCAGCTCCACGGCCATTTCGATGCGGTTTTTGGCGAGCTCGACTTTCAGCGCCCTGGGCCCTTTGCCGCCGACGTGGATCTCGTCAAAGCTCACCGACTGGCCGACCACAGGGGGGCGGTTTTCCAGCAGGTCCCGTCGATGGAAAAAGACGTCCGCCGGGGTGTCCGGGCAGCGGATGAACCCGAACGCTTTTTCGCTGTCCCAATGCACCACGGTGCCCTGTTTTTTCATGTGTGGTTCGGTTTCGGTCTGTCTGTATTCTCTGGCCAAGGGAGTGGCCGGCAAAGGGGTATTTGACGCATCGGGTTGCCGAGTGGCGCATTTTGACGCAAAATGATCCTGATCTTTCTCTTTCGGGAAGTGCGATTTCAGGAGGTCCCATGTCCAAGTCCCATGTCAGCCCTGTCAAGCCGTCGGCCACGACCCCGGTTGTGTCGAATTTTGCCTCAGTCAAGCTGTCTGCTTCGCTGGTGCAGCAAGCGCGTGAGGCGGCCTTGCCACAGCGCCGCTCGGTGGCCGGTCAAATCGAATACTGGGCCACCCTCGGTCGCATCGCCGACGAAACCGGCCTCACTGTGCAGGAAGCCCGAGAAGCCATAACCCAGTTCGATGCTCGCCAGATGCCCGAAGGGGCACCTCTGGACGAGTCGCTGTCCGCCATCGAAGCCCGCTTTGTCCAGGCCGAAACCCGTGGTCGACTGGCGCAGGCCGTGCGCGATGCGGTGCGCTCCAACGCCCAAGGCGCAGCCGACACCCGCCGCGCCGCCTGATTGAAGCTGAAGCGTGAAGCGGCACCGCTCGCACCACTGAAGGCGGTCAGGACGAGCACCACTGGGGGCATCGAGATTGGCGCAACCCGCGTTTTATCTGCTCGCCGGGCCCAACGGTGCCGGTAAGTCCACGCTCTACAAGGCGTCTGTGGCCGAAGGGCTGATCCCGGGCAGCGCGCCCTTGGTCAACGGCGATCTGCACGAAGCCGCCGCACTGGCCCACATGCCCGATCCGGTGGCCCGCTCCAGAGCGGCCAGAGCCTGGGCCGACGCCGAGCGGGCGCAGTGCCTGAAAGCAGGCCAGTCGTTCGTCAGCGAAACCGTCTTCTCTCACACCTCCAAGCTTGATCTGATCGCCGCCGCCCAGCGCGCCGGGTTCGCCGTCGTTTTGCTGGTGGTGTGCGTGGACGACCCGCAGCTGCTGCTGGGGCGCGTGGCGCAGCGGGTGGAAGAGGGCGGCCACCCCGTGCCACCCGAGCGCATTTTGGCCCGCTACCCGCGCACGGTGCGCCACCTGAGCGTTGCGGTGCGCCGGGCCGACCTGGCCTTGCTGTACGACACCTCGGCACCGCGAGGCGAGACCGTGCAGCCGCCTCGGCTGGTGGCGCGGCTGCGCAAAGGGATGGTGACCTGGCAAGACGCGGCCATGCCCGCCTGGGCGCAAGCCGCGTTGAGCGCCGACCCCGCCGCGTCTCGCCAAATGGGCCTGCCTTGAAGGGAAATCCATGCCGCAGCGGCGTTTTCCGACGTGCACGACGGTGGTGAAAGCGGGCGATCGGCACCGCATGTCATGCAAAGGTTTTAGTATGTTAACCGCTTGTCCATGCAGGCTGGATCAGGGTGCGCCGCTATAGAAAAAGCGTGTATGCTGCAGTGCAACATGGAGCGATTATGAACAACCCGTGGGAAATCGACGATCTGCTGGCCGGCCTGTACGACGCCCGCAAACGCGGTGATCTGGGGCGCCTCGCTTATCTGGCGTATTGTGATGTGCGCCGCTGGGCGCGGGAAGCCGGTCGCAGTGGCTTGGCCGAGCTGGCCGCCGGTCTGGTGACCCAAAGCCCGCACCTGAGCCGCGAAGCCTTTCTGGACCAGATTGATTTGCTGGTGAAACAGCTCGAATCCTTGCAGTTTGACCATGAAAGCGCGAGCGCAGAGTCTGCGACGGCGCCGTCGCCCTTTTGGGCTGTGGATCCGCTGTTGGCTTGAGCCGACCCGAGGTGGCACAACGACTGGCCCGCAGCCATGTCGCCGTGGGCGCACTCTCTTGCCGAATGGGTGAGCCCGTTCCCCTGTGCGACCAATGATTGATGGACCGGGCTTGTGCCGGCCCATCGGCCCGCTCAACCGTCAATGCGTGAGCGTGTGCAGGGGAATGTCCTTGCTGGCGGCGAGCTTGTCCAGTTGTTTGCGCGTTCTTCCCGCGAGATACACCGCGATCGCCTGGTGGGTTTCCGGAAGAAAGAGGGTGCCCATGCTGGTCATCTGAACACCAGCTGCCGCACACAAGGCGGCCGCAAAATGGGGTTCGAGCGCGGCCACGGCGACCCGCCCGTTTTTGCAGGGGTAAACCTTGTAGCCTGCGTGGGCGCCACCCACGGCCCCCTGAGGCCGGGTGAGGCCCCAGTGGCGGGGCAGCGCCAGCCATTGGGCCGCCTCTGACAGGGCGACCTCCTGAAAACTGCTTTTGCCTGTGGTCTTCTGGTGCAACACCGCCTGCAATGCGGCCTCGCTCGCCATGAGCGAGCCGCCCATGTCCGCGAACAAGGTGGCGGGCAAGTCCACGCCAGCGACCAGATCGGCCTCGGCCAGATATGTCAGGTCGTGCCCGGGTTCTTCGGCGCGCTCGCCGGGAGCTCCCACGATGGCGACCATGGACAGCGCAGGGTACCGTTTGTGCAGACTGGACCAACCCAGGCCCAGCTTGCCGAGCGCCGAAGGTCGGAACGACGTCAGCAACACATCGGTGCGGGCGAGCTGTCTGTGCAACAGTGCCTGGCCCTTTTCGGTCTTCAGGTCGAGCGTGAGCACTTTGACGCCTTCGTGCATGGCGTCGTAAGCGGCCAGGTTGTAGGCGCCCATGGGGTCACCGCTGGAGGCGGGGTCTTTCCCCGGTGGTTCGGCTTTGGTGCAAATGGCGCCCATGGCCTTCAGGCGCATCAAGGCAGCGGGCCCGGGCAGGTTGAGCGCCAGGCTCAGGATGCGCACGCCCCTCAAAGGTTTGAGCGGTTTCTGTGGGCTGGAGGGCATCATGGTGAATCGGTCTCTGCGGTTGTCGGGCAAGCGATCAATTTACCGCAAGTCGCAATCCACCCATGGAAACAGGCGACAGCGCCGCCCGCAGCAAGAAACCAGAAGCCGGCTCAGCGCACCATGAGGCATGACCTGTCTTCAACACAGAACGCCGCAGGTCCGGCTCTGCCTGCCATCGATGCCCCCTTGAGGAGGCGACGCCGCAGGTAGTACAGGGGTG
>JBFHEQ010000206.1:0-6384 GCA_041584075.1 Hydrogenophaga sp. | reverse complement strand
TGATGGCGGTGGCGGTGACAGGCGCATTCTTGATCGGTCAGTGGCCCGAGGCCGCGATGGTGATGGCCTTGTACGCGATCGCCGAATGGATCGAGGCCCGGGCGGTTGAGCGCGCGCGCAACGCCATCCAGGGCCTCTTGAGCCTCACGCCCGAAACGGCCGAGGTGCTGCAAGGCGACGGCGGGTGGGCCACGTTGTCGGCCAAGTCGGTGGCGGTGGGGGCCACCATCCGTGTGAAGCCGGGCGCCCGCTTTCCGCTGGACGGTGTGATCACCGCTGGCAGCAGCACGCTGGACACCAGCGCCGTCACCGGCGAGAGCCTGCCCGTGGACAAGGGCGTGGGCGACGCCGTGTTCGCCGGCACCGTCAATCTGAGCAGCACACTGGAACTGCGCGTCGAAGCCGAAGCCCGCCATACGCTGATGGCCCGCATCATCGAAGCGGTGGAGCAGGCCCAGGGCAGTCGTGCGCCCACCCAGCAGTTTGTGGACCGGTTTGCGCGGATCTACACCCCTGCCGTGTTCGGCCTGGCCGTGCTGGTGGCGCTGGGCTTGCCCCTGCTGATGAACACGCCCTGGCTCACCGCGGTCTACAAGGCCCTGGTGTTGCTGGTGATCGCCTGTCCGTGTGCGCTGGTGATCTCGACGCCGGTGAGCGTGGTCAGCGGGCTGGCGTCGGCTGCCCGGCGTGGCATCCTGATCAAGGGAGGGGTGTACCTGGAGAGCGCGCACCGCATCCGAGCCATCGCACTGGACAAGACCGGCACCATCACCGAAGGTCGCCCGCGCCTGGTCGCGCACGAGGCCTTGTCACCATCGGTGGATCCTGCGCAGGTGCAGCGCCAGGCGGCCGCGCTGGCGGGACACTCGGACCACCCGGTGTCACAGGCGATCGCGGCCGGACTGCCTGCATCGGACGCCACCATGGAAGCTTTCACAGCCTGGCCCGGGCGGGGCGTGGAGGCCCTGGTGGACGGGCAGCGCCTGTGGTTGGGCAACCACCGCCTGATCGAAGAGCGCGGTTTGCGCCATGCCGCCCTGGAGGCCCGCATGGCCGCGCAGGAGGCCCTGGGCCGGACCGTGACGTTGCTGGCCAGCGAGCACGAGGTGCTCGCACTGTTTGCCGTGGCCGACACCATCAAGCCGGGTTCCCGCGATGCCCTCGCCGAATTGCGCGGGCTGGGTGTGGTCTCGGTCATGCTCACGGGTGACAACCCCACCACGGCGCGGGCCATTGCCCAGGAAGCGGGCATCGACGATGCCCGGGGCGGTTTGCTGCCCGAGGACAAGCTCGCTGCCATCGCCGCCCTGCAGCAGCGACACGGCTTCACGGCCATGGTGGGCGATGGCATCAACGATGCGCCCGCATTGGCCCAGGCCGACATGGGCATCGCCATGGGCGGCGCCGGCACCGACATCGCCATGGAGGCGGCGGACGTGGTGATCATGAACGACGATCTGGGCCGGATTCCCGAAACGATTCGCCTGTCCCGGCGGACGAACACCATCTTGCGCCAGAACATCGCGCTGGCCCTGGGCATCAAGGCGGTCTTCCTCGGACTGGCCGTATTTGACAGCGCGACCATGTGGATGGCGGTGTTCGCCGACATGGGCGCGAGCCTGCTGGTGGTGGGCAATGGTTTGCGGTTGTTGCGCCACCATCCCTAGGGCCTGCTGCTTCGAGAGGCCTGGTGTTTCAGGCCCGCAGCATCAGGGCCTCGACCGATTCCACAAAGGTGTCGGGATCGATGGGCTTTTCCATGTAAGCCTCGCAGCCGGCGGCCAGCGCGGCCTGGCGGTCGCCCTGCATGGCGAACGAGGTGATGGCCATGATGGGGATGCCAGATAGCCGAGGGTTGGCTTTCAGGCGACGGGCAACCTCATGACCGTCCATGACCGGCAACTGGATGTCCAGCAAAATCGCGGCGGGGTCGCAAGTGGCGGCGAGCTCAAGCCCTGCAGCGCCGTCGCTCGCATGGAGCATTTTCCAACCCCGTGCTTCGAGCAAAAAACTCACCAGGTAGCGGTTGTTCGGGTTGTCTTCGATCAGCAGAATGCGCTTGTTCATGCGGGTACGGTCGGGGAGGGGGTGACGTTGTCGAGGGCCGGTATTGACCTGGGAAGCCAGAGCGTGAAGGTGCTGCCTTGGCCGGGTTCGCTGCGCACTTCCATGCGCCCGCCCATGAGTTCGGCGAGTTTGAGCGAGATGGCCAGGCCCAGGCCCGAGCCCTCGTGCTGGCGGGCCAGGCGGTTGTCGATCTGGCGGAAGGGCTCGAACAGGATGGGCAGATCGGCCTCGTCGATGCCGATGCCGGTGTCGGTCACCGACACCTTGAACCACTGGGCATCGAAGGCCTCGGCCTGCAGTGTGACACCGCCGACCCGGGTGAATTTGATGGCGTTGCTCAGCAGGTTCAGCAGCACCTGCTCGGTGCGCCGCCGGTCCCCCGTCACAGTGCCCAAGGTGTCGGGTATGCGGGTTTCCAGGGTCAGGGACGCGGCGTCGGCCAGCGGCTGGACCGTGTCCACGGCTTTCTGGATGGCCGCCAGCAGCTCATAGGGCTCATGGGCCACCCGCAGTTCACCGGCCTCGATGCGCGAAATGTCGAGCACATCGTTCACCAGGGTCAGCAGGCTTTTTGCGCTGTCGCGCACCATGCCCATCTGAAACGCCTGTTCGTCGTTCAGCGGTCCGGCCAGGCGTTTGAGCAGGATGCCGGTGAAACCGATCACCGAATTCAGCGGTGTGCGCAGTTCGTGGCTCATGGACGCCAGAAAGGCCGACTTGACGTGGTCGGCTGCTTCGGCTCTCTGTTTGGCCGCAGCGAGCTCCGCGATCTGTCGGTTGCGAGCGGTCACATCGCGGAAGATGCCACGGCTGGACACCGCTTTGCCGTTGACGACGCGCTGGGTGATGTTGCCCTCCACCTCGATGCGTTCCGCGTCCCGTGTGAGCAGCACCAACTGCACCAGCCCCAGGGTTTCGCCGCGCAAGCTCATTTCACGCAACGTCGCAGCGTGGGGACGACTCTCGGGAGCGATCACATCCATCAATGGAATGGCGTTGGCCTCCTGAGCCGTATAGCCCAGCGTCTTGCACCAGCTTGCGTTGACGTACACAAACTCCTGCGAGAGGTCGAGCACATAGATCAGGTCGCTGGCGTTGTCGAACAGATCCCGGAAACGCTCTTCGCTTTCGCGCAGCTGGCGCTGGGCTTCCTGGCGCTCGGTGATGTCCAGCACAGAGGCGAGCACGTAGCGACCGTCCGGGAACGTCAGGGGGCTGAGGCGGATTTCCACAGGAATGAGCCGTCCGGACTGGTGTCTTGCCACCACGTCCCGGGCCAGGTTCATCTCCCGGGCGGGCGCCATGGATGTGATGTATTCGTCGCGCAGGCTGACATGCTGAGCCGAAAGCGGTTCGGGGATCAGGAGCTCGATGGGTTGTCCTGTCAGTTCCTTCAGGGTGTACCCGAACAGCGAGACGGCGCTGGCCGTCGCCTGTGCAATCTGCCCCTGCTGGTTGACCAGCACCAAAGCGTTGGGTGAGGAGTCGACCATGGTGCGAAAGCGTTGCTCGGCCTCGTCGCGCTCACTCTGTGCCACGGCCAGCTGGTGGCTCACCTGCGTTCGCAGGGTGATCTCGTGGCGCAGGCTGCGGTTGTGCCAGTAGAACACCAGGTAGCCGATGCTGGCGAACGCGGCCAGGAGCAGGCCCCACGCCAGCACCTGACGGGGCGCGATGCCGGTTTCGACGTTGGCGCCCACCCAATGCCGCCGGATCCGGGCGGCTTCTTCGCTGCTGATGCCAGCCAGAGCCGCATTCAGGATGGGACGCAGTGTTGCGAAGCGAGGGTGGACGGCGAAGTGCAGCTTCATCGGTCGGTCGGCAAGCGGCCCGGCGTAACTCAGCCCTTGCATGCCGGCTTCTTCGATGGAGCGCAGAGCCGACGAGGTCTCGGCCACCAGGTAATCGGCATCCCGGTTGAGCACCGTCTGTGCGGCTTCCGCGATGGATGCGTGCGGTACCCGCACCACGCGGGGGAAGCCACTCAACACCTCGTTGGCGTAGCCTTCCCCGCTCACCGCGACCCGGCTGTCCAGCAACGCCTTGACGTTGCCGAGAAAGACTTCGCCTCTCGGGACGAAAACGCCGAGCGCAGAGGAGAAATACGGCTCGGTCAGATCGCCAAGCGGGGCCGCCGGCGTGGCGCTGTTGACTGCTGCGATCAAATCGATATCGCCCTGCTGGTAGAGCCGCATCAGCTCTGACATGCTGTCCGCGACGACCGCCCGGGTTTGGATGCCCGTGCGCTGGCGGATCAGGTCCAGCGTGTCTTCCGACACCCCGACGTGCCGACCCTGCTGGTTGAAGAAGTCGAACGGAGGACGGTTGCTCAAGACGCCCACGCGCAGATGGGGCAGCTTGGACAGTATCTCGAGGGTCTCTGGTGTCATCGCCGTTGAGGGGGCAATCAACTGGTCGATGGAAATGGGAACCCAGCGCTCGAATATGCGCCGGATCCGCTCAGGTGGGATGCTGGCCAGGGCCTTGTCCAGCATCGGGACCAGAGGCGCCCAGTCGCTTCGGACCGCCAACCGCTGGCCGTTGTCCGGGTCCAGCACGGCATTGACCTTGAGGTTGGACAAGCCGTTCTGGCTCGCCAGGTAGGTGTTGATGCCGATCACGCCCACGTAGGCTTCAGCCTTGCCGGAAGAGACGGCCAGCAGGCCTTCCAGCGGGGTGTCCACAAAGAGGGGCACGGCGCCGGGCACTTGTTTCTGGAAAGCCTGGGTGGAGGAGTATGACTTGACCAGCGCGACCGACTGCCCATGGAGTGCAGCGGCCCCGCGCAGCGGGACGGCGTCGTCGCGGGTCATGATGACGGTGGGGGTGGCCAGGTACTGCTGCGAGAACGCGAGGTAGGCCTCGCGTTCGGGGCGCCTGTTGACGGTGGTGATCAGGTCGAGTTCGCGCAGGCGCGCGGCCTCCAGAATCTCGGGCCAGCTCAGGTGGGGCACCGGTTCAAAGCGCACGCCCAGTTGTTGCGCCACCAACGCAGTGATCTCCGAGGCAATGCCGGCGGGCTGACCGTCGGAGCCAAAGAAGGCATAGGGCGCATAGGCCGGATCCACGCCGACGCGGATCACCGGGTGTGCATCCAGCCAGGCGCGTTCGTCCGCGCTCAGGGCCAGAGGAGGCAAATCGGTCGTCGGTGGTGTCGAGGCAGGCAACTGTGCCCATGCGCTGGTACAGGCGAGGATGAGGGCAACCAGTCCGGACCGGCCGCTCGAAAGCCAGAACGCTTGTCGGCGGAGCCACGCTGCCAGGGGGGCGATCAACCTCAAGGTCATGACGCGCAGGGCCGTCGTGTTCACCGGGGCGACAACATATCGCGCAAGCGGGCCGACAGCTCGTCCGACACACGCTCCTTGTGGACCAGGTTCTGGATCTGGAGCGCGTTTGCCTGCCGGGTGAGCTCATCATCGATGTAGCCCGAAACGATGGCAATGGGCAGATCGCTGCGAATCGACTGCACGCGCCGGGCCAGCTCCAGGCCCGACATGCCGGGCATGTTGTAGTCGGTGACCATCACGTCGAAATCGTGGGCGTGGGCGCGCACCGCAGCCAGGGCCTGCTCGGCGTGCGTGAAGGCGGTGACGCGGAAGCCTTCCCGTGACAGCATGGTTTGGGCCAGCAAAGCCACAGGCTCGTCATCGTCAACGTACAAGACCCGCGGCGATCCCTTCAGCGGCGCCGTGCGCTCCGTGGGCGAGGTCTCGGGCGCGGACGGAACGCTTTCAGCCACAACCGGGAAGTAGAGGTGGAAGGTGGTGCCCTGCTGGGGCTGGCTGTCCACGGCAATGGCGCCGTGATGCACACGCACGATGCTGCGCACGGCAGACAGGCCCAGACCAGTGCCTTGGCCCATGGGCTTGGTGGTGAAGAAGGGTTCAAAGATGCGGGCCCGCACGTCGGGCTCCATGCCCAGGCCATTGTCCTTGACCCAGAGATGGGCGAATTCGCCGGGTGGCAGGTCGGCGGGCCGCGCCGGGTCCTTCAACTCAAACGCCCGGATGTCGAGGCCGGTTTCGATGCGGGCGGACTCCGCGGGCGCTGCGTGCCATGCGTTGGTGTAGAGGTTGATCAGCACCTGCTGCAACTGCGTCGCGTCGGCGCTCACGTGTACCGGCGCCTCTGGCAGGGCCCGCTGGAGGGAGATGCTCGCGGGCAGTGTGGCGCCGGCGATGGCCAGTGCTTCTTGCACCACGGTTTGCAGGACGACGTTTTTGCGTGCCGTGGGTTGGGGGCGGCTGAAGCTCAGGATGCGCTGCACGAGCTCGCGAGCGCGCTGACCCGACTTCTGGATCTGGCCCAGGTAGT
>JBFHEQ010000205.1:0-6401 GCA_041584075.1 Hydrogenophaga sp. | reverse complement strand
CTTGCTTTTTTGCGGCGCGCTGGGTGGCTTTCTGGCCCACCGCATGAGCTGGCTGCCCAGCATCACCGGATTCATGCTGGTCGGCCTGATCGCCGGACCCAACGTGCTGGGCATCTTCGACTACGAATCGCTGGCACAGGCGAGCATCGTCATTGATATCGCCCTGGCCCTGATCCTCTACCGACTGGGTCTGTCGCTGGACTTCAAGTCACTGATCCACGACAAGGCACTGTTGCTGGTGTCGCTGGCTGAAAGCGCGCTCACCTTTGCCGCGGTCTATTTCGCCATGGTGCTGATGGGTGTGGACCAGTTGATCGCCGCCGTGGTGGCCGCGATCGCGATCTCGTCGTCGCCTGCCGTTTTGCTGCACGTGTCACATGAGCTGGGTGCCCATGGCCCGACCACCAGCAAGGCGCAAGCCCTGGTGGCGCTGAACAATGTCTGGGCCTTCATGGTATTCGCCGCTCTCATGCCTGCGCTCTACAGCAAGAGTGCAGCGCCGGTCGAGACCATGATCTGGGCTCCGCTGTATCAGCTGCTGGGCTCCACCGTGCTCGGCATGGTGCTGGGCTGGATCCTGCACCTGGTGGCCCGCCTAACCAAACAGGCCACCCAGTACACGCTGGCCCTGGTGGTGGGCGCGGTGGCCATGACGCTGGGCCTGGCACTCACCTTTGGCCTCTCTGCCTTGTTTGCCCCGCTGGTCCTGGGTGTGGTGGTGCGCACGGCCGAAAAACAGAACCTGATCGCCAAGCTGGAATTCGGCCCTGCTTTTGAGCTGTTTTTTGTGGCCTTGTTCGTGTACGCGGGTGCCAATCTGCACCTCAAGGAAATGGTGGCGTTTGCCCCGGCCGCTGCGGTGTACGTGATCGCGCGAAGCGCGGCCAAGTGGATTGGTGTGACCGCCACCGGCGCCATGGTGCGCTGGCCCAAACGGCGCCACATGACCGCCGGCCTGATGCTCTGGCCGATGGCCGGCATGGCCATCGGTCTGGCCAACAACATGACGTCGCAGTTTCCGGTGCTCGGCGCCGAAGTGGCCTCTATCGTGCTGGCGGCGGTCGCCGTGTTTGAAACCATAGGCCCACCCGTGGTGGCACGCGCCCTGCGCCTGGCCAACGAGGTCGGCGAGGGCGAGGATGAGCACGACTGGAGCAAGCTCCACACCGGCACGGGAAACAGGGATGAGTCTGCCTCCCACGCTGGCTGATCCCGCGCAAGGGGGCGAGTTCGCCCTCATCACCCGCCATTTCCAGCGCGCGCACGTGCCATTGCCCGACACCGTGGTGCTGGGCGTGGGCGACGACTGTGCCCTGCTCAACACCAGCCCGGGTCACCAGCTGGCCATTTCAAGTGACATGCTGGTCGTGGGCCGGCATTTTTTCCCTGACGTGGCCCCCGCCGCGCTGGGCCACAAGGCCCTCGCAGTCAACCTCAGCGACCTCGCGGCCATGGGCGCCCGCCCCTTGGGCTTCACGCTCGCCCTGGCCCTGCCCCAGGTTGACGACGCCTGGCTGGGCGAACTCGCCGGCGGCCTTTTTGCGCTCGCCGACACCCACGCCTGTCCGTTGATCGGTGGTGACACCACCCGCGGACCCCTCAACCTCTGCATCACCGTGTTTGGCGAGGTGCGACCCGACCTGTCGCTGCGGCGCGGCGCGGCGCAGGTGGGAGACGACATCTACGTGAGTGGCGACCTGGGCGGGGCCGCCCTGGCCCTCGCGGTGTTGCAGAATCCAGCGTCATGCCATCCAGCGCTGGAAGACAAGACCTGGGCGCGGTTGCGGGATCGTCTGGAGCGGCCCACGCCTCGTGTGGCACTGGGCCAGGCGCTGGTGGGCGTGGCACATGCAGCCATCGACATCAGCGACGGCCTTGCCGGCGACCTGGGCCATGTGCTGCGCGCCAGCGGCGTTGGGGCCGAACTGATGCTGGAGGCCCTGCCCCAGCCAGACGCGGTGGCCGCTTTGCCAGCGGCACAGCGGCTGCACTGCGTGCTGCAGGGGGGCGACGACTACGAGCTGGTGTTCACCGCGCCTGCCAGCGCCCGCACTGCGGTGGCAGCGGCAGCGCAACTCAGCCACACACCCGTGCAACGGGTCGGACACACCGTGAAGAAGGCTGGCCTGGTCCTGATCGATGGACAAGGGACCCGACAGTCCTTTGCCGGCGCCGGATTCAACCATTTCCCTTGAATCCTCCACTGGCACCCGGGGAATGCGACCCCCTCGCTGCCACGCACCACGGCCACCGATAATCCCATCCATGATCGACCAGCCCCCCTCCCCTGAGCCCGCACCACCTGGGGCCGTGGTTCAACACCCGAGCCTGGGCTTCATGCTGGCGCACCCGGCCCACGCCATTGCCCTGGGCCTGGGCTCGGGCCTGCCCCGCGTGGCCCCTGGCACCGTCGGAACCCTCTGGGGCTGGGCGGCCTTTGTGCTGATGCAGCCCTGGGTGTCAGACCGGGGCTGGGCCTGGATCATCGGGCTGGGCACGCTGGTGGGCTGGTGGGCCTGCACCCTCACCGCACGCCACATGCGCATCGCCGATTCGGGCCACATCGTGTGGGACGAGATCATCGCGTTCTGGCTGGTGCTCTGGCTGATCACACCCGCCAGCTTCTGGGGACAGTTGATTGCGTTTGCACTGTTCCGGCTGTTTGACGCCGTCAAGTTCGGCCCCATGGCCTGGGCGGACCGGCGCTTCAAGGGGTTCGGCCCCAGGGGCGGCTTTGGCATCTTGCTGGACGATTTTGCAGCAGCCTTTTGCACCTTGCTGGTGATCGCTGCCTGGAGGTTTTGACCCCCCCCGCGCCGCCTTCGGCGTCACCCCCCAGGGGGCAACGCTGGCGGGCCGGCGGAGCCGGACCCACGGCGTTCTGGGTTGAAGGCCCTCACTCGGCGCCATTCCTTGATTCACAGCCTTTGCTCCTCACGTCGCTTCCGGGGCCGCACACCCGGGGCAACGCTGGCGGGCCGGCGGAGCCGGACCCACGGCGTTCTGGGTCGATACCCGCACGCCGGAGACACCCTTGCTTGGCACGTTTTGCACTCGCGGCGCTTCATCCCCAGATCCCAACACCTTCTGATGGGCGAGCGCAAGCACGGCCTTGCGCCCTGCGTTACGCTGTCACCCATGCAAGCGCCCTACGACACCCAGACCACGGCCATCCTGGTGGAACAGCTCGCCAGCCAGCTCAGGGCACGTGGCCTGATGATGGCCACGGCCGAGAGCTGCACCGGCGGTCTCATCGCGGGTGCGTGCACCGATTTGAGTGGTTCCAGCGAATGGTTTGAGCGTGGCATGGTCAGTTACTCCAACGCAGCCAAAACCGGGTTGCTGGGGGTGCCCTCCGAACTGATCCGTCTCCAGGGCGCGGTGAGCGAAGCCGTGGCCCGCGCCATGGCGACCGGCGCCTTGACGCATTCCCTTGCGCAATGTGCCGTGGCCGTGACCGGCGTGGCCGGCCCCACCGGCGGCAGTGCCGACAAACCCGTGGGCACCGTCTGGTTCGCCTGGGCCACGCCGGCTGGCGTGTCGAGTGAACGGCAACAGTTCACCGGTGACCGGGCCACCGTGCGCCAGGCCACGGTCATCCATGCGCTGGCGGGCCTGGTGTCGCGGCTCTGAGCACGCAACCGCAACCCCCTCCCGCACCGACCGCACCATGGCCGAACCCTTCAAGAACCTCATCAACACCCACACGGCGGCCCATGCGGCCAAACACCTGGCCTCGGCCTGGTCCGGATTTGACAGCCAACGCTTTGTGACCCTGGCAACGGCCAACCTGGACGGTCTGGCCTTCAAGGCGCGAGCCATGCAATGGGCCGATGCCCTGGAGGTTTGCCTGCCGCCCACCTTTGTCGCGGCCGCCCGTGTGATCGAAGCCAGCCTGGCACCGCCTTTGGCGATGGACGACAAAGGCGAACCCATCGGGCTGGCCGATGCGCTCGGCGCCGAAGGCCTGTCGGGTTGGGCGCTGTGGGGCACCGCCGAATTTGTCGCCCGCCGCGGCTTGCAGGACGTGCCCCGTGCCTTGATGTGCCTGCACGCCATCACCCAGCGGTTCACCGCCGAGTTCGCCATCCGGCCGTTCATCGCCCGGCATCCGGAGCAGGTCTACCCGGTGCTCACCGAATGGACACAAGACCCCAGTGCCCATGTCCGGCGCCTGGTGAGCGAGGGAGCCCGGCCCCGCCTGCCCTGGGGACTGCGCCTGCAGGCACTCGTGGCCGACCCGTCGCCCAGCTGGCCCCTGATCCTGGCCCTGCAGGACGACGCCAGCGCCTATGTGCGCCGCAGCGTGGCCAACCACCTCAACGACATCGCCAAAGACCACCCCGATCAGGTCGCGCAATGGGTCACACGGCACCTGCAGGACGCCAGTGCTCCCCGGCGCGCCCTGCTCAGGCACGCCAGCCGCAGCCTCGTCAAACAGGGCCATCCCGCCACCCTGTCGGCCTGGGGCCTGGAGTCGGGCTTTCAAGGCCAGGCCGATTTCAAGCTTTCCCGCGAACACGCGCGCGTGGGCGACTCGCTGACCTTGAAGGCCACGCTGCGGTCCACCGCCGACCAGCCTCAGCAGCTGGTCGTTGACTACGCCGTACACCACGTCCGCGCCAACGGCAGCACCACGCCCAAGGTGTTCAAGGGATGGTCCCTGGTGCTCGGTCCGGGAGAGCAGCGCCAGCTGGAGAAACGGCACAGCCTGCGCCCCGTCACCACCCGGCAACTGTACGCCGGTCACCACCGCGTGGGTCTGCACATCAATGGGCAGGAGGTTGCGAGCACCGGGTTTCTGCTCGCCGACTGAGGGGCCGGCGGTCCACCCGGCCTCTGACCGAAAACACCAGTCCCCGGCTCGGCAACCCCGCGCGGAGGGGTGATCAATGTCACACACATGACGCCAAACGGCCACGGTGATGCATCACCTTGCCGAAGCCCGCCATTTTTCGTGTCACCCGTCCACGAAAGCCCCGCGCAAGCCCTATCGTGCGGGTTGCTGATCCGCCGGGGACCCCCTGCATCACCGGCGCCATGAGCGTTCGAATTCAAAACGGGATGACTGGCGTGCCTGCCAGGCGCGTCAGGCGCACGTTTTGGGTCGAACCCTTGTGAGCCGTGGCTCCTGGGGCTTCTCGTTCGTGGACCAGCCCCACTTTCCACCCACCATGTCGCTCCAGCAATTGCTCCTGTACCTTCTGCGCCCGCGCAAGCACGCAGCGCGAAAGGCGCCACTTGTGCCCGCATCGGGATCCGCCCCCGTCCCGCCCTCGGCGATCCGGCCTGCGATGCTCGACCGGCTGGTCCTGCAAACCGCCGCGATCCATCACCTGGAATGGTGCGTGCTGTTCAACGACCACCTCAGCGTGGACGCTCAACAGGCTCACCAGTTGCCCCCATTGCCATCGGCCAGCGACAGCGAGCTTGGCCGCTGGCTGCACCTCATGCGCCAAGGCCCCGCTCAAGGAGACACACGCTTCGACACACTGGTCGACGAAAACGAAAAGTTTCACCAGTTGGCCCGGCAAGCCCTGACTTGGGCCCGCCAAGACCGCATGGACCTCGCCAGCACCTTGCTCAACACAGACTTTGAGCGCAGCCGGGTACGGGTGCTGGACTTGCTCCACCAGCTCCAGACACCCTGAGACTGAGCCCCACGGCCCCTTGAAGGCCGGTCAACACGGCTTTTCAGAATGCGTTGCAAACCAAAAAAGGTGCCTGGGGTGAAAACAGTGTGAACACGCCATGGGGACACGCTCCGGTGTCAGGCCCCGTGGCACTTCTTGAACTTTTTCCCGCTGCCGCACCAGCAGGGGTCGTTGCGTCCCGGCTCGTCGAGCTTGCGGGCAGGCTCTGTGCGCGGGCCCAGACTCTGCCAGATCTGGCGCAGGTCGTACACCGCCCAGATGGCCGCCCCGAAGCCATTCAACCGCTCGTCGCTCACACTGGGCGGGCCATCTTCGCTGTGCATGCACACCGTGGGTTTGCCCGTGTCGTCTTCGGTCAGTTCCACGATGGCCTGCAAGGCCTCGTCGATCATGGTCGCCACGTCCTTGTCACGGGGCGCCGCCCAGTCTTCCGACCAGTTCTCCACGATGAACATGAAACCCAGCGCCCAGACCTGGCCAAACGCCGGCAGCTCCTGGTCACCGATCTCGGCGCGCTCGGCCTCGGGCAACCCCGCCACCGCGCCACGGACATCCATGATCTCAGGGTGGTAGCTGTTCTCGTCTTCCAGCGTTTCCACCGAAGCGCCCAGTGCGGATGCCACTTCCGTCCAGCGCCGGGTCCACAGCGCCAGGAATCGTTCGTACTGGGCGGCGTCCTTGAAGCAGGTGTCTTCGGGATCGTCACTGGGTTGGCCTGGCTGGCTGTCACCGGTGCCGAGCAGCAAG
>JBFHEQ010000204.1:0-6412 GCA_041584075.1 Hydrogenophaga sp. | reverse complement strand
CCGTGCATCATGCCGCTCTCTTTTTGCAGCAGCATCACTTCCAGCAGGTCGCTCACGGTCTCTGTGTGGCTGATGATGGCGTGGCGAATCGCCTTGGCGCCAAACCGTTCACGGCCGGCTCTGGCGGCGTCAAAGATGGCGAGTTCGCTCAGCGTGTGGGACGAGTACTGCGCACCGGGCAGCCGCAGGGGGCGCGTGTCGTTGAGCTGGCGCAGCAGGACCGCTCGTTTGGCATCCTCGTCCAGCCCGCTGTAATCCGTTTCGATGCGTGCCGTGGCCAGAAGCTCGGCCACCACCTCTTCGTGTTTGTCAGAACTCTGGCGCAGGTCGACCGTGGCCAGGTGAAAGCCAAAGACTTCGACGGCACGCATCAGCGGACGCAGGCGCGCCCGGGCGAGCGCTGAGCCGTGGTTGGTCACCAGGGAGGCTTCGATGGTCTGAAGGTCGGCCAGGAATTCGCTGGCCTGGGCGTAGGGTGCCTGTGGTGCCACCGCATGCCTGGCCGCTTCGCCGCCGGTGAGGGTTTTCAGGGTGCCGGCCAGGCGCGCATAAATGCCGGTGAGGGCTCGGCGGTAGGGTTCATCCTGCCGATGGGCATTGGTGTCAGGCGAGCGCTCGGCCAGCGCCTGCATGGCCGGGCTGACTTTGGCCAGCATGGCGGAGACCGAGAGCTCGGCGCCCAGCAAATGCACCTGGGTAAGGTGGTGGCGCAACACCATCTCGGCCTGGCTGTTCAAGGCCAGTTCCAGGGTGGGGGCGGTGACGTTGGGGTTGCCGTCGCGGTCGCCGCCGATCCATTGACCCATGCGGAGGAAAGGCTCCACGCGTGCGCCCAGGCCCTCTTCCAGGTCCCGGTAAAGGCGGGGAATCTGGGTCAGGAAGGTGGACTGGTAGTAGCTCAGCGCGTTTTCGATTTCGTCGGCGACGGTGAGTTTGGTAAAGCGCAGCAAACGCGTTTGCCACAGCTGGGTGACACGGGCTCGCAGTTGCAGCTCGAACTCGGCCTGGTCGCGTGGCAGCACCTGCTCCCGCTCGGCAAGCAGGTGGGCAATGGCGCGCTCTGCGTCCAGAATGCTTTTGCGCTGGACCTCGGTGGGGTGGGCGGTGAGCACAGGGGAAACGTGGCTCCTGGCCAGCGTCTGCACGATCTTTTTCCGTGAAACGCCACTTTGCTGCAGGCGCTGAAGGGTGAGTGCCAGGCTGCCTTGCTGCATCTGGCCGGCCCGCTCGTGGATGGCTCGACGGCGGATGTGGTGGCGGTCTTCCGCCAGGTTGGCCAGGTGGCTGAAATAGGTGAATGCCCGGATCACGCTCACCGTCTGATCGCTGCTGAGCTTTTTCAACAATTTTTTCAGATCCCGGTCAGCCTGGCGGTCATCGTGGCGGCGAAATGCCACGGAAAGCTGGCGGATCTGCTCGATGAGTTCAAAAGCCTGTTTACCTTCCTGTTCCCGGATCACGTCACCCAGAATGCGCCCCAGCAATCGAATGTCTTCGACCAAGGGCAGGTCCTTGTCGGGCACGGTGGCGGTGCGAATGCGTGCGGTGCGGGCACTGGAAGCAGGGGTGGGTGCTGTTTGGCTCATGTGGGGCTTTGTCTCGAGGGGCGTTGCTGCATTTTTGGGCAGTGGGCATGCTAGCATCCCGGAGAGTGGGGTTGTTACCAAAGCGGTACCAATTCCGAGTTGTTTCGCCTTGGTGCGTTGATTATTTTTTGATCCCAGCCTGTGTCCATTTCAAGTCCTGCCGCATCAAGCGCCTCCACCTCTTTGTCCATCACCATCGCCACGCGTGAGAGCCGGCTGGCCCTTTGGCAGGCTGAGCACGTGAAAGCCCTGCTCGAGGGCTTGGGGCACCGCGTGAGTTTGCTGGGCATGACCACCAAGGGTGATCAGATCCTGGACCGAAGCCTTTCCAAAGTGGGAGGAAAGGGGCTGTTCGTGAAAGAGCTCGAGGTCGCGCTGGAAGAAGGGCGCGCCGATATCGCGGTTCATTCGTTGAAGGACGTGCCCATGGACTTGCCCGAAGGCTTTGCGCTCGCTTGCGTGATGGAGCGGGAAGACCCGCGCGATGCCTGGGTGTCGCCCGGTTGTGCGACGCTGGCCGATTTGCCTCCCGATGCCGTGGTAGGGACCTCCAGCCTACGCCGACTGGTCTTGCTGCGTGCGGCGCTCGGACAGATCGGTCGGACCGATGTGCGCATCGAACCCCTGCGTGGCAATCTGGACACCCGATTGCGCAAGCTCGACGAGGGCGGCTATCACGCCATTGTGCTGGCTGCTGCCGGCCTCATGCGGCTCGGGCTGGAGAGCCGTATCCGGGCGGTTTTTGAACCCGATCAATCCCTGCCTGCAGCGGGTCAGGGCGCGCTGGGCATCGAGGTGCGCGCCGACCGCACCGATCTGATGCAGGCATTGGCGCCCCTGATCCACTGGCCCACCTGGTACCGGGTGGCGGCAGAACGCACCGTGTCGCGTGCCATGGGTGGGAGCTGCTCCATGCCGCTGGCGGCTTATTCGGACTGGGATGCTGTCAGCCCCGAGCAGCTGCGCCTGGACGCGGCTTGGGGTGATCCTGAGGGCCATGCGCCACTGGTGCGCGTCGGGGCTCAAAGTGATGTGACCTCTTTGGCTCAAGCCGAGGCTTTGGGGATGCGCGTCACGCAGGCCTTGCAAGCCGCTGGTGCCCCCAGTCCTGCACGGGGTTGAGAAGGGCGATGATCGCCGTTTCGGAGGTGATGCTCCCCCGATTGCATCGGTTGATGGTCACGCGGCCAGAGGACGATGCTCAAGCCTGGACACGGGCGCTGCAGGAGAGGGGTTGGCCTGCTCAGGCCTTGCCATTGATCACCATCGGGCCTCCCTGTGACCCCGCTGTTCAGGAAGCACTGAGCCGTGCGCGAGCGCAGTGGCTGAGCTGGGATGCTCTGATGTTTGTCAGCGGCGCAGCAGTGAAGCACTTTTTTTCCAGGGGCGTGCCGCCTCACCTCACGACGGAACCGCTGCGAACCCGTTTCTGGGCGCCAGGTCCCGGCACGGCTCGCACATTGGCTCTATCGTTGGCGGCCCATGGGGTTGAAGCCGGGCGCGTGGACACCCCTGCGTCCGATGCCCCTCAATTCGACTCCGAGGCCCTGTGGCCCATGGTCAGCGGGCAGTTGCGGCCCGGCAGCCGGGTGCTCGTGGTGCGTGGGGCCAGCGATCTGCGGGGCGAACCTGCAATGCAGGCTGATGAATGGCCTTCGCAGCCGGGCAACGGGCGTGACTGGTTGATGGCGAAGTGCCAGGCCGCTGGCGCGGTGGTGGAGGCCTGCGTTGCGTACGAACGCTGTGCGCCTGACTGGAATCCCGCCGAGTTGGCCCAGGCGACTGCCGCCGCGGCGCCGGGCAGCCTCTGGTTGTTCAGCAGCTCCGAGGCCTTGCTGCACCTGCAACATGCGCTCCCCAACACCGACTGGTCTTCTTCCAGCGCCCTGGTCACCCACCCCCGCATAGCACAGGCCGCCCGTTCCGCGGGCTTCCTGGATGTCCAAGAATCCCGCCCGTCTTTGGATGATGTGGTGCGGGCTCTAAAATCCCACTGGAGCCCCTTATGAGCAATTCCAATCCAGATACCCCTTCTTCCGCGCCTCCGGCCATTGAGTCGATGCCTGCGGTCCTTTCAGCCCCTGCGCCCGTCTCGCACCCCCCCGCCCCTCGATCGGGTGGCGTGTGGCTGGGTATCCTGGCCTTGTTGTTCGCTGTAGGAGCTCTGGTGGCGGCCGGCATGTTGTGGCAGCGTCTGGGCTTTACCCAGGAAGAGTTGGCCCGCCGCAGCCAGGAGAGTGCCACGCAGGTCGGGGAGGCCCGTGCGCTGGCGGGTCAGGCCGAAGCGTTGACCCACGAACTCAAGGCCCGCCTGTCGGTGGCCGAGGTCAAGCTGTCGGAAGTGAGTTTGCAGCGCAGTCAGCTCGAAGAGCTGATGCTGAGCGTTTCGCGTTCGCGTGACGACAACCTGGTGCAAGACATCGACTCGGCACTGCGTCTGGCTTTGCAGCAAACGCAGTTGACGGGCAGTGCCCAGCCTTTGTTGTCTGCGCTGCAAGCGGCCGATCAACGCATCGGGCAGGCGGCCCAACCCCGCCTCAACCCTGTGCAACGGGCCATCGCGCGAGACATCGAGCGCATTCAGGGGGCATCGTTGACCGATGTGCCCTCGCTGGTGCGCCGCCTCGACGAACTGGCGCGCCAAGCCGATGTCTGGCCCATGCTGAACCAGCCGGCCTCGTTGGGGGTGACCCAGGTTGGCGCATCCGTTGCAGCACAGCCCGATGCGGCGGCCGTGTCTAATGAGGTGGGCGTATCCGCGGCCAACGAGAGCCCGCCAGCTCAGGATGAAGAGTCGGCCGAGCCACTGGCAGCGCCTGGCTGGGCGCGCATTGTTCAAGGCTGGAACATTTTTCGGCATCGCGTCTGGAGTGCATTGACGCAAAACGGCCGAGAGCTGGTTCGGGTGAGTCGCATTGACCAGCCCGAGGCGGCATTGCTTGCGCCTGAACAAGCCTTCTTTTTGCGCGAAAACATCAAGCTGCGCTTGCTCAATGCGCGCTTGGGCTTGCTGGCACGCCAGACCGAGGCGGCGCAGGTGGATCTCGCGTCCACGTCCAAGGCGCTTGAACATTATTTTGAAGTGGACGATCCATCGGTGACGGCGGCCTTGGTTTCGTTGGCCCAGTTGAGTACCGAGCTGTCGACCTCGGAACTTCCCCGCCCAGATGAGAGTCTCGCCGCGCTGGCGACGGCTGCTGGAGGTCGATGATGGTGGGGCACAAACAGGGTGGCGCCATGCGCAGCGTGTTCTGGTTGCTCGGGTTGGCCGGCATTGCGGTGGCCATGGCCTTGCTGGTCGGGCGCAACCAGGCATTGGTGAGCCTCTTTTGGGCGCCCTACCGCTTTGATGTGTCGTTCAATCTGGTGTTGTTCGCGTTGATCACCGGTTTTGTGCTGGTCTACCTCGCGTTGCGGGCCATTGCCATGTTGCGCGATTTGCCTGGTCAGGCCCAGCGCTGGCGAGCGCAGCAGGTCGAACGTGCGGCCGTGGCAGGTGTGCTCGATGCGCTTTCGCAGCAATTGTCCGGGCGCTTTGTCCGGGCGCAGGCTGCGGGCCTGGGTGCGCTGGAGCAGCTCAAGGCGTCGCCCGGAACGCCGTTGCCGAAACGCGAGCAGATGCAGATGCTGGCGCACTTGCTGGTGGCTGAAAGTGCACAGTCGTTGCAAAACCAAGCCCTGCGCGACGAGCATCTGCAGGCTGCGATGGCGCCGTCTCTGGTGGCCTCCTCGCCCGACGCTCATGAAGGGGCTTTGTTGCGGGCCGCACGCTGGGCGGTTGAAGACCGGGACGGCGAAGCGGCCAGAGCCCGACTGGCCGAGTTGCCCCAGGGCGCCGCGCGCAGGATTCAGGCCTTGCGCCTGAAGTTGCGGGTTGCACGGATGGAAGGGCGCACAGCCGAGGCCCTGGAGACGGCACGCCTGCTGGCCAAACACAGGGCTTTTTCGCCAGAGGTTGCGGCGAGCATCGTGCGGGGGCTCGCCCTGGATGCGTTGCACGAAGCCCATGACCTGTCCCAGTTGCGCCAGGTATGGGACAAGCTCGACACCTCCGAGCGCGCCATGCCTGAAATTGGTCTGGCCGCTGCACAGCGAGCCAATCAGTTGGCGAATGCACCCGGCGCTCAAGCAGATGTTGATCGCAAGGGCACGGCCGATCTGGTCGTTCGCTGGCTGGATCCTGTGTGGGCTCAGTTTGCCCAACTGGACGTTTCGCTGCAAAAGCAGTTGGTGATGATGCTGGAGCCGGGGCTTTCTGCCCTGGATGCCGGGTGGCTCGCGCGCCTGGAGCAGGCTCAAAAGCAATGGCCCAACAACGCCTATCTCCAATACCTGGCAGGGCAGGCTTGCATGCAGCGACAGTTGTGGGGCAAGGCCGCTCAACTGCTTGGTCAGGCCAGTCATGGTCTCAAAGATGCAGGGTTGCTGCGTCGAACGTGGCGGTCCATGGCTGCTCTGGCCGAAGAGCGGGGCGATGAGGCCGCGGCCCAGCAGGCCTGGAAGAAGGCCGCATTGCAGGATTGAGACCGCTGGCTGCAGATGCCTGCCGCAGCAGGTCCGCTCCCCTTTGCGGGCGACCGCCCTTTCTTTTGTACTGAGTCCAGTTTCTGACTGATCCCATCAAGATCCGTCGCCCCGGTTGAACGGCGAGGGCATCGATGGTCGGCGCTGGTCTGGGTGGTCGGACTAGGGCCTGTTAACACTATTTTTTCAAGATGCGTTGCGGATCAAAAAGGCCATGCGCAAGGCGCAAAACGCAGCCGGGGTCTCCCCCCGGCCAGGCTTTGCAACGCCGCGCATGGCCTTTTTGGCCGCAACCCGAAGGG
>JBFHEQ010000203.1:0-6493 GCA_041584075.1 Hydrogenophaga sp. | reverse complement strand
TCGGCGCCATTCTCCAGGCCTCAGGCACGTCAGACTCTTTCCAGAAGCCGATCAAGATGCCCTGCTTGGCGCTCTTGCCTGTGAGATCGCGCACCTGCACTTCGTTCAGGGCGGTGCGGTTGCGCAACCCCGCCGACCAATCCAGCATGAGGTCTTTCATGCGGTCACGCACGGTGCCCATACCGGGGTCGCGCCCCAGATCGCGCAGCTCCTGAGGGTCTTCCTGCAGGTCGTACAGCATGGGCGCAAAGCCGAGGCAATGCACGTACTTCCATCGCCCATCAAACGCCATGGTCAGGCGCGCTTCCAGCGGATCCCGACCCAGCGCCTGGGCCGCTGGGAGTCGCGCGTAGTCGCACTCGCTGAACACGGCATCGCGCCATGTCGTGGGCGTTTTGCCGTGCAACCAGGGTTGCAGGGAGCGGCCCTCCAGCAGGTGGCGCGGCGGCGTTCCGCCCAGGGTTTCAATGAAAGTGGGAATCACATCAATGGCGCCCACCAGCGCACCGCAAGCGGTGCCTCGGGTGGCATCGGCGGCCGGGCTCGGATCCACCACGATCATCGGCAACTTGGCTGCGGCATCGTGGAACAGGTCTTTCTCGCCCAGCCAGTGGTCGCCCAGGTAATCGCCGTGATCGGCGGTGAGCACGATCATCGTGTCATCCAGTCGCCCTTGGGTTTTCAGAAAATCCATGAGCCGCCCGATTTCGTCGTCGACCTGCCGAATCAACCCCATGTAGGCGGGAATCGCGCGGGCACGCACTTCGTCGCGTGAAAAAGTCTGGGCCACGCGGTGCTTCATGAACTGGGCCAACAACGGATGGGCCTCGTCGATTTCGCGCTGGCTGCGCACCGCAGCCGGCACGTCGCCGGCGCCGTACATGGCGTGGTACGGGGCTGGCGCCACCAGCGGCCAATGCGGTTTGATGTAGCTCAGATGAAGGCACCAGGGCTGCTCCCCGGCCTCGGCGATGGTCTGCATCGCCCGGTTGGTCATGTAGGCGGTTTCGCTGTGTTCAGCGGGCACCCTCGCAGGGCGGTTCGCGTGCTCCATGAAGAAGCCGTTGTGGATTCGCCCGTTCTCGTCCTCGCTCGAATTGGCCCAGTCCAGCCAAGGATTGGCACCGCCCATGCCGTGCTCGCGCAGGTAGTCGTTGTAGCGTGGCTCGCGGCTTGCATAAGCGCCGAGTGGCCCGTGCGGGTGCAGGCCGTCATCGCGCTCGCCGGCCACAAACCCGCATTCGGCCAGCGACTGGCCGACACCGGTCTCAGCGTCCAGGTTCAGCCGCGCCAATCCGTTTTTGTCCGGCTTCATGTGGGTCTTGCCCATCAGAATGGTTTGAAGGCCGCGTTCGTGCATGTACTCGCCCAGCGTGCGCTGGTTGAGCTCAAACGGCACATCGTTCCAGGTCGCGCCGTGGCTGCGCACATGGCGGCCAGTGTAGAAGCTGGCGCGGGAATTGCCGCAACTGGTGCCCTGGGCATAGGCCCTGGTGAAGCGCACACCGCGCGATGCCAGCGCATCGATGTGGGGCGTCTCCATCGGGCTCACACCGTAACAAGACAAGTAGTCCCAGCGCAGCTGGTCGATCATCAGAAACAGGATGTTTTTCACGGGCTTGGTCATTTCAGGGACTCCATAGGGATCACGGTCCAGCCCACCAGACGGTGGCTGCGAGTCGGGCGCTGTCCGTGTCGACCGATTCAGCGAATGGCCGACATGCGCGCCGGCGTGGGGTCATCGCTACCGCATGAGGTTGGGCAGGCCGACCGCGATGCCAGGAAAGGCGATGATCAGGCCGGCGGTGATCACCATGGCCAGGACGAACGGTGCGACACCGATGAAGATGTGGGTCAGCTTGAGGTCGGGCCTTGCGGCCTTGACGGTGAAGACGTTGACCCCCACCGGCGGCGTGATCAAGCCGAGTTCGATCAGGATGATGACGATGATGCCGAACCAGATCAGGTCGATGCCCTGGGCCTGCAGCGTCGGCAAAAACATCGGAACGATCAGCACCAGGATGCCGAGGGCCTCGAACACCATGCCGAGCAACACGCACAAACCACCAATCGCCAGCACCAGCGAGATGCCGCTCAGCTCCCAGTGCTGGACCAGATCCAGCATGGCATAGGGCATGCCTGTCACGTTGATGAACTGCGAGAACACCAGGGCGCAGGAGGCGATAGCGAAGATGGTCGCACTGATGCCGACGGCTCCGCCAATGACTTCGCGGTACTCGGCCCAGGTTCGCATCGAGCCGCGGGTGAAGGCAAAGATCCAGGCACCCAGCGCGCCTACACTGGCCGCTTCCGTCGGGGTGAACACGCCGAGATAGATACCACCCAGCACCGACGCGAACAACGCCACAAAGGCCCAGGTCCGCTTGAAAGCAACCAGGCGTTTGCTCCAGGCCATTGACACGCCTTCAGGCGCCGTGGATGGGCTCAGCCGCACCCACAGGCCGATCGTGACCATGAATGCCACCATCATCAGCGCACCGGGCACCACGCCGGCCATGAACATGCGGCCAATGTCCTCTCGCGCGAAAATGCAGTAGATCACCATGGGGATGCTGGGCGGGATCAGGATGCCCAGCGTGCCGCCTGCGGCGATGGTGCCGGCCGACAGGCTGTCGTGGTAGCCGTACTTGCGCATGGGCGGCATCGAGACCTTGGTCATCGTGGCCGCGGTGGCCACTGAGCTGCCGCAGACGGCGGCAAATGCACCGCAAGCCATCACGGTTGACATCGCGAGCCCGCCGCGCAAGCCACCCACCACGGCATTGCCGAAGTCGTACAACTCCTCTGCAATGCGACCTCGCCGGATGAATTCGCCCATCAACACAAAAATCGGAACGACGACCAGGTTGGGGTTGACGAACATTTCAGAGATCTGCTGGCCTGACATGGCGAGCGTCGACTCGAAGCCACGCGCCCACCAGAAGCCTGCGAAGCCCACCAGCAAGGTGGCGAAAGCCAGTGGAATACCGGTAAAACTCAGCGCAATCAGGATGGCGAATCCAATCAGGGAGGCGGTCATGGCGCCTCCGATTCGTGATCGACGGCTACGCGCCAGCCACTGAGCAAGACCAGCAACGCGGCCACCAGCAGCACCGCCACCACGGCGTAGACCCAGCCGATGGGAAACTCAAGCACTGCTGTCAGTTCACCGAATTCGATCGTGTGCATGGCGTGGCGCACCATCAAAGCGGCCAACGCCATCGTGCCCAGCAATTCGGTGATGCGGATCCAGCCCGGATAGGCTCTCGGCAGGCGGCGTCGCAAGACGTGGTCGAACAGGTCGACACAGATGTGGTTGCGCATTCCGGCGACGATGATCAGCCCGGCGCCGACCAGCACGCCCAGCATCGCGTTGGTGATTTCGGCGCCACCAAAAATCGACTTATTGAAAAAATACCGCATCCCCACATCGGCCACGGTCAGCAGCACCATGGTCACGGCACACACAACGCCCACCGTCTGGCCGAATCTGTAGATGGGCCGGGCCCAATCCTGAGCAATCATTTCTGTCTCCAGTGTTTTGTCACGCTCGGACCATCGGGTGGGCCCGAGCGTCTTGCCTCAGGTCAGCGTTTGGCGGCTGCCGCGTATTCCGCCTTGAAATCAGCGAGGACAGCCTTGCCGTCCAGGCCGGCCTTGGCAGCGATACCTTCGAATTGAGTGAAAGAAGCCTCGCCAGCTTTTTGCAGCGCGGCATAGAAGCCCGCATCTGCATTGACCACCTTGATGCCGTCGGCCTTCATCTTGACCAGTGCAGCGTCGGCGGATGCCTCGTAGGCCTTGCCGACGCGGCGAGCCAGAGCCTCACCGGACAGCGCGAGAATGGCTTCACGGTCCTTCTCGGAGATCGATGCCCACTTGTTTTTGTTGATGAACATGGAGAAGCCGGTGGCAGTGGCCGCTTTCGGCAACCAGGTGATCACCTTGGTGTAGGGCGAGGCTTTGAAATCCACCGCGCCATCGGGTGACATGCCGTAGTAGCCGTCGACCACCCCGCGCGACACCGACTCGCTGACCTGAACGGCCGGGCTGGTGATCGGGCTCATGCCCAGGTTCTTCAGCAGGTCGGCCGCTTCACCCGGCAAGGCCCACATCTTGCGGCTCTTGAGCTCGTCCACCGAATTGATGGGTTTGTCGCTCAGGCTGTACAGCTGTCCGCCGGTCGCCGTGAACAGGCTCAGCAACTGCACATCGGGGAATTGCCGCTTCGAGGCAAAGTGTTTTTCGTAGGTGCGCCAGTAAGCCACAGAGGCGGCTTCGGCGTTGTCGACCATGAAGGGCAAAGAGGCCACTTCGAGCAGCGGTGCCTTCGATTTGATGAACGGGTTCGCGGTCATCGCGATGTCAAAAATGCCGGATGCGGTGGCGGGCAGCTGTTGTGGCGGCGGTGCCATGTTGCCCGCAGTGAAATCGATCTTGACGTTGTTGCCGGTGGCCTTTTCAACATCGGCGGCCCAGGCATGCGCCACGTCTTGCAAAACGTGGCCTGGCGGCAGAAACACATTGAACAGCAATTTGGTTTGGGCCTGGGCCGGAGCGGCGGCCGCCACAGCAGCGGCCAACAGGGAAATATTGAAGAGTCGACGGATCATGGGTTGTCTCCTGTGTTTTAGGGGAAAGCGCTCTGTTGAGAATAGAGGCCAAGGGTAGATTCGAAAAGATGGAAAATTCGAGGGCTGGATAACCAATTCACATTGGGGATAACCCGCAAGTCGATGGGTAAGGCCGCGTCGGTTCAACCTCGTCCTGGAAAGGTCAACATGAAATTGCAATCGGTTCAGGCGTTTGTTGCGGTGGTCAAAGCCGGCAGCATCCATGCCGCTGCGCGCGACCTTGGAATCTCTCAGCCCGCACTGTCCAAGAGCCTGCGGGCCCTGGAGGAAGACCTGGCCGCGCCGCTGCTCACGCGCAGCAGCCATGGCGTTGAGCCCACGGCCTACGG
Organism: Hydrogenophaga sp.; assembly: GCA_041584075.1. Classification (GTDB taxonomy): domain Bacteria; phylum Pseudomonadota; class Gammaproteobacteria; order Burkholderiales; family Burkholderiaceae_C; genus Hydrogenophaga. Next base: position 1,530 of record JBFHEQ010000203.1, on the reverse strand, counting down.
CAAGGCGTTTTACCAGCGCGCTCGCATCGTGATCGATGAGTTGCGCAAGGCCCAGGAAGACGTGGTGCAGTTGCGCGGCAAGCTCGAAGGTCGCCTCACGGTGGCGATTGCGCCGGCCAGCACCACGTTGCTGGCCCCCATGGTGTTCAAGGATTTTCGGCGTGAGTGCCCCGATGTGGAGCTGCACATCGTCGAAGGCATCTGGCCTTCGGTGGCCGAGCCGTTGCGCGACGGCACGGTCGATCTGGCGCTGGGGCCGATTCTGGACGACATGCCCCGATCGGAAATGGCGGCAGAGGTGCTGTTCGAGGTGCCCATGGCCATCGTGGTGCGGGCCGAGCACCCCTTGGCGGGCGCCAGATCACTCAGGGATCTGACCGAAGGCAAATGGCTTCATCAGGGCGCCGGTGGATCGGCCAGCGTCCTGATCAAACGCCTGTACGCCGAACTGAAGATGCCGGTGCCGCCGGTCAGCGTGGTGAGCCGATCGCTGACCGCCACACTGTTGATGCTGCAATCCATGGACCTCATTGCCATGTTGCCGCGTGCGATGGTGGAATCAGAGCCGTTGAACAGCACACTGGTCGCGCTGGACTTGAAGGAAAACTTCCGGCCCAACCAGCTGGGGCTGATCTACCGAGCCGACCGTCCACTCACACGCGTGGCCCAGGTGTTCGCCACCCACACCCGCCGTGCGGCCACCCATCTGATCATGGCCGGCCAAGTCCACGGAGTGAAGGGCGCCAAGCCTTGACCATAGGTGGATGGCCATGACGGGTTCCGATCACCCATGGCTGGACGCCGTGGCGCTGCTGGCCCCCCGCGCAGCAAAGCGCCGGTTCGATCAAGGTTCGCAAAGCCCACCATTCAACGGGGGTGCGTTCGCCCCTGTGACTCAGCGCGACACCCGGCTCCGCTGGCTCGCTTTCGCCGAAAGATCTTCCCCTCAACGCCACCCCCTCCTATTGACCAACGTCGCAGTCCAAACTGAAAGAACATTGACATCGGTCAAGCGAGACGGGATGGGGCCCACCCAAGATGGAGGTGGTCCTTCCACGTTGCACCTTCTTCGAACCGTGTCGCAGTGCATACACCTTGACGCTTGTTCGCTGATGGAGCGAGGAGCCCAAGAAGGCAGGAGTGCATTTCGCTGTTGTGTAGCGCCTTCGCCTCGTAAGTAACCGCCCCTATCGGCATCAACACCCAATCCGCCATGACCCTACCCAAAAAAGTGCGACACACACGCAAGACCGCAGCGATCGCAGGGAGTCCGCTTTCGACCTCGTCAACAGCACCCACGGCCTTACCGGTGCGTTTCTCAAGGTTGGATCAGCCACAGGAGGCGGCCGAGCGGCGCCACCTCGACCGCACGATTCACTCGGCCCTGGCACGCCTCACCCAGGGACTGTCACCCGAGACCCTGATGGCGTCCTATGCTGACTGGTGGGTGCATCTGGCGATGGCGCCCGACAAACAGAAAGAGCTGGCCGAGAAAGCACTGCGCAAAATGGCCAGGCTGGCCTTGTTCGG
>JBFHEQ010000202.1:0-6504 GCA_041584075.1 Hydrogenophaga sp. | reverse complement strand
GAAACAGCACTGGCGGTGCCAGACTTGGAAGCAACGACCTGCTCCTGGGAACCCCCACAGGCAACCAGAACCCAAGACAACGCCACAATGACCGCTGCGTTCAACCGTTTCATTCAAACTCCCTTTGATGGCTTTTCGTGCGACGAGCGCCCAGCCTTAATGTATGCATTTGTATCACAACCCATCGATTCTTCTGGCGCCACAACACAACGGCAGGGGCCAGTTTCGACTTTTGCAAAAGGGCTGACCACATGAGCCTGGTGATCACCAACCTGGGCAAACGTTATGGCGCGAGCGAAGTGTTCAGCCATGTGAACCTCACGGTGGCGCCGGGCGAGTTTGTGGCCATCGTGGGCGAGTCGGGCGTGGGGAAATCCAGTCTGCTCAACTGCATGGCCGCGCTGGACAATTGGGACCAGGGGTCCATCTGCCACGACGGCGTGGACCTGGGCCAACTCAATGAAGTCGAGCGTGCCCACTGGCGGCGGGCAAAGGTGGGCTTTGTGTTTCAGGCATTCCACGTATTGCCCCATCTGGATGTCGCGCAGAACGTCGGTCTGCCTCTGCTCCTCTTGAAACAGCCCGATCCTGTCAGGGTCGCGCACATGCTCGCAGCCGTAGGGCTGGAGGGTCTGGGGGGGCGGTTGCCAGCTCAGCTGTCAGGTGGCCAGCTTCAGAGGGTCGCCATCGCGCGCGCGCTGGTGCATCGCCCCACCCTGCTTCTGGCCGACGAACCCACGGGCAACCTCGACCCGGCCACGGCCTCGATGGTGATGAGCGTCCTGCAGCATCAGGCTCAGGATAGCGGCGCCTCGCTGCTGCTCGTGACGCATTCCGACAGCGCTGCGGCCCGCGCAGGCCGCCGGCTGACGCTCACGCCCACAGGCCTGACCGGCTGAGCTCAGATGCCCCGCATGGGGCTTGCGCCGCCTGACGGCCAGCGGCACACCGCAACGCGCGCGCCCGGTCGGTTGTCCCACCGGACCCAAATGCAAAGGATTGCATCAATCAGATGCATCAAACGTTGTATTTTTGAAAAATTCAAGGTTACGTAACGGTTACAACGCCATGTTTCGGGGTTTTCCCTCAACGCAAACGATTGCATGAATGCTCGAATGTGACCACCTCGCCGACAAGAAGTTCCGTCGAATTGCGGAGTTCAAAAAGAGCGACGGTGTTTCTCTCTCAAACACTCATTATTTTCGGAGACCTTCATGCAAAACGCTTTCAAACTGGCCACGGTGGCCGCACTCTGCTCTTTGGCCGCCGCAGCCGTTCATGCAGAGGTGGCGTTCGATGCCAACCTCGAACTGGACACCACGTACATGAACAAGATCGACGAACCGGCCGTCAATGCCCGAGACAGCGATCTGCGCATGTCCGGCCGGGTGGAGGTGAACGTCGCAGGCAAAGCCACCAATGGCGATGCCTTCGTCGCCGGACGGGGCACCCTGCTCATCAAGAAAGATGGCGATGCCGCCGTGGACGACATGTGGGTGCAGTTCGGCAACGCCGGCATGGACATGAAACTGGGCCGCTTTGAAGCCATGGACCTGTTCCCTGTCGGCAAAGACACCGTTCTGGAAGAGGCCGGCTACGCCACCTACAAGGCCAATGCCCTGCGCGGCCGATTCGGCAAGGGCGTCGCACACGGTGCGCTGGGCATCAACGCCGGCCCGGCCCGCATCGAAGTCGGCCTGGTTTACAGCAATGATGACGGCGACGCCCGTGGCGTTCGTCCCGCTGTCAGCTACACCGCAGGACCCGTCACCCTGCGCGCAGGTATCGAATCGGTCAAGATCGTCGGGACCGACGGCAGCAACACGGGTGTGGGCTTGTCGCTGGGCTACGCCCTGTCCAGCAACAGCAATATCAACGTCAACTTTGCCAAGATCGACGACGACCAGGCCTTCGGTGTGAACGGCACGTTCGGCGCCGCCGGTATCGGCCTGGTGACCGGCAAGCGCAGCAACACCGACGACAAGGTCACCACGGTGTACGCTGCCTACAGCCTGCCCCTGTTCGGCGTCAAAGGCGCGACCATCACGCCAGCACTGAGCTACTCAACGGGCGGCGCCAACGTCGACAACCAGATCGCGGCCCGCATGCGCATCAACTACGCGTTCTAAAGCGCGCCTGCGCTTTCAGATGTGCAAGGGGGTGTCAAGGTTTCGCCCCGTTGCACGGTTTTCCTCCAGGCAATCAGCTTTCCCGGACGCTCACAAGGTGTCCGGGTTTTTTTTCGCAGGCCCGGCCCATTCAGGGACTTTGGCCTGGGTTGGCAGCAAAGCGTCACTGTCCGAGGTGACAATGACTCCCTATGCCTCCAAACTCGAAAAAGCCGGACACGCAGGGAATGCCGGGCGCCAAGCCTGCGGCAGTCTCCTCTCGAACACCAGCCAGCCCCAGTCAGCGGGTACAGATGGCTGACATTGCGCGCCTGGCCGGCGTGTCGACCGCCACGGTCTCGCGCGCGCTCAGTGGCAGCCCCCTCATTCCTGAACCCACACGTCTGCGCATCACGGAACTCGCCCGCTCGCTCAATTACCGCGTCAACGTCAGCGCGGCCAACCTGCGCAAGCGCGACGTTCAAACGGTGGGTGTGGTGATCCTGGGCGACAGCATGCAGGCCATCTCGGACCCTTTTCTGCTCAGCATCCTCGGCACGGTGGCCGACACCCTGGATGAACATGGCATGAGCCTGCTGCTCACCCGGTTGAAAGAAGGTCAGACCCACCGTTTGTCTGAAATGGTGGAAAGCGGCCAGGTGAATGGCCTGATCGTGATTGGCCAGCTGACCTGGCACGAACACCTCAACAAGCTGGCCGTGCGTGGCATTCCCATGGCCGTGTGGGGCGCCTGCCTGCCGGACGCCCTGTACCCCATGGTGGGCGGGGACAACGAACAAGGCGGATACCTCGCCACCCGGCACCTGGTCCAGCAAGGCTGTCGGCGCATCGCGTATTTTGGTGACATCACCCACCCGGAAGCCGGGGCTCGGCACCAGGGGTATTTGCGGGCCTTGCACGAAGCCGGCCTCCAGGAAGACCCTCGGCTGCAACAATCGTTTTTGTTCGGCGATACGCGCATCCGCTCCAGCATTGATGAATGGCTCAACCGGGATCTGCCATTTGACGCCGTATTTGCGGCCAGTGACGTCACCGCCATTTCAATTCTCGGAGCCCTCAAGGAGCGCAACATCGACGTGCCAGGGCAGGTGAAGGTGGTGGGCTACGACGATATCGCTTTGGCCGAACACGTTCACCCCTCGCTCAGCTCCATCAGGCAGCCCACCGTTGCGGCAGGCAAGGCGCTCGTCACCCTCCTGATGGATGCCATTGCTGGACAGCCCAAAAGCACTGTGGTGCTTCCGGCACAGCTCGTGGAACGCGAGAGCAGCCAGTAGATTCTTCCGCCTCCCGCCCACCGCTTGCGACACGCCCTGGTGCGGCATCGGGTCTCGGCCAACTCACTGTCAGCAGGTGACCGCGTGCGCGGGAATCGGCTCTAGCAGGCTGCTGAAACCATTGAAGCGCCCCCAGACCACTCGGCCTGCTCCTGCTTGTGCCGGGTCTGGGTCGCACGGGAGGCCGTGCATTACGCGGGGCCCTGCCCCCGGCTCTCGCCCCGGCGACCAGAAGTGACCCAGGCGGTTACGTTCCTGCATCAACTTGCGAAACACTAGGGCAAACCCGACAATGCAATCGATTGCATTGATGATTCAATAGCGCCTGTTTCTGCACCAAGGGGGGACGGCATACAGGTTCAAGCCGCTTCCCAGTCTCCGCAGATGACCCACCGGACACACCACATGAGTCAATCTGACCTGCGCTTGCGCAACCTGAAAAAGAGCTACGGCCGCATCGACGTCATCCACGGCGTGGACCTCGACGTCGAACCGGGCGAGTTCGTTGTTTTTGTGGGCCCATCCGGGTGTGGCAAGACGACCCTGCTGCGCATGATCGCCGGCCTGGAAGACATCAGCAGCGGCACGCTGAGCATTGCCGGCCAGGTCGTCAACGAGCTCCCGCCGGCCGAGCGGGGCGTGGCGATGGTCTTTCAGAGCTACGCCCTCTACCCGCACAAGACGGTCTACGACAACATGGCCTTCGGACTGAAGATCGCCAAGGTTCCCAAGCCCGAGATCGACCGGCGGGTGCGCGAAGCCGCAGAGATCCTTCAACTCAACGAATACCTGCAACGCTTGCCCAAAGCCCTCTCGGGTGGTCAGCGCCAGCGCGTGGCCATTGGCCGGGCCATCGTGCGCAACCCGCAGGTTTTTCTGTTCGACGAGCCGCTCTCGAACCTGGATGCAGCCCTGCGCACCAAGATGCGCGTAGAGCTTGCCACCCTGCACCGCCGCCTCGGCGCCACCATGGTCTACGTGACCCACGACCAGGTCGAAGCCATGACGCTGGCCGACAAGATCGTGGTGCTCAACAAGGGCCGCATCGAGCAGGTGGGCCACCCACTGGAGCTCTACAACAAGCCGGCCACGCAATTCGTGGCGGGGTTCATCGGTTCGCCACAGATGAATTTCATCGGCGGCGTTTTTGCCAGCGCGCGCGGTGCCGCCACGGTCGGCATCCGCCCGGAACACCTCAAGGCGGTGGGGGCCGGGCCCATCGAGGGCCGGTTGCGGCACGCAGAAAAGCTGGGCAACGAAACCTTCGCCTATGTGGACGCCGGACCGTTGGGCGACATTTCGGCGCGCATGGAGGGCAGCCTGGCCCTGGAACCCGGCGAACGCCTCGCGCTGGCGTTTGCCCCCGAACACCTGTACCGGTTCGATGCCCAGGGTCTGAGCATCACCGGTTGAATCCAGCACCCCGATTTCGAAAAACCACAGTTTTGCTTCGCGGATGGGCCGTGGAGCGGTAAGAGGAGCAACAGCAAAATGTTCAAGCAAACCGCAATCGCCGGGGCCAGCGCCCTGGCTCTGTTCACCCTGGTGGGCCCCGCTTCGGCGGCGGACTACAAGGGTCCCGATCTCAAAGGTGAAGTGATCACGGTCACCTGCCCCTGGACCGGTGCCGAAGAGGGCATGTTCAAGAAGGTCATCGCCAGCTTCGAGAAAGCCACCGGCGCCACCGTGAAGCACTCGTGTTCACAAAGCTCCGAGCAACAGATCGTGATCGATATCAAGGCCGGCTCGCCTTCGAACATCTCGGTGTTTCCGCAACCCGGCCTGGCCGCCAACATGGCCGCCATCGGTGGCCTCACGCCTCTGGGAGACAAGGCGCGCGATTTGGTCAAAGCGAACTACGCGGCCGGCAACTCGTGGGCCGACCTTGGCACCTATAAGGACAAGGCGGGCAAGGACCAGTTCTACGGCCTGTTCTACAACGTCAACGTCAAGAGCCTGGTCTGGTACAACCCCGACAACTTCAAGGAAAAGGGCTACAAGGTGCCCAAGTCCATGGAAGAGCTCCAGGACCTGACCAAGAAGATCGCGGCCGACGGCGGCAAGCCCTGGTGCATTGGCCTGGGATCGGACGCTGCCACCGGCTGGCCCGCCACCGACTGGGTGGAAGACATGATGTTGCGCACACAACCGCCCGAGGTGTACGACGGCTGGGTGAGCAACAAAATCAAGTTCAACGACAAGCGTGTCGTGGAAGCCATCGACGCCTACGGCTGGTTCTCCAAGAACGATGCCTACGTGGACGGTGGCGCCAAGGCCGTGGCGACGGTGAGCTTCAAGGACAGCCCCAAGGGTCTGTTCGGTGCCCCACCCAAGTGCTACATGCACCGCCAGGCCAGCTTCATCCCGGCCTTCTTCCCCGAGGGCAAAGCCGACGAAGCGGACTTTTTCTACTTCCCCGCCTACAAGAGCAAGAACCTGGGCAATCCAGTCCTGGGGGGCGGCACCATCATGACCATCACCAAGGACAGCAAGGGCGCCAAGGCCTTCATCGATTACTTGCAACACCCCCAGGCGCATGAAATCTGGATGGCCGAGGGCGGCTTCCTGACCCCGCTCAAAACGGTGGACCTGGGCAAGTACAAGACCAAGAGCCTGCGCAAGCAGGGCGAGATCCTGCAGAACGCCACCACCTTCCGCTTCGATGGCTCGGATCTGATGCCCGGCGCTGTGGGTGCCGGCAGCTTCTGGAAAGGCATGGTCAATTACGCCAGCGGACAAACCGCGCAAGCCGTGGCCGACGACATCCAGAAGAGCTGGGATGCGTTGAAGTAAGCCCCCCGCGCCGCCTTCGGCGTCACCCCCCAGGGGGCGATGCTGGCGGCCCGGCGGAGCCGGTTCCGCGGCATCCTGGGTTAAGACGTCGCGTTGCGGTCAGACCAGAGGAAAACCTTGCCTTTTCCAGCGGACACCGTGCAACCGGCTTTGCCGGGGCACTGGTGTCGTCCCCCCGGGGGAAGGCGCGCAGCGACGCAGGGGGGGCCATCTCCAAAGGGGAGTGAGATAATCATGGGTTATGTCCGAAATTGCCCAACAGGTCCGCCGCCGGCGCACCTTCGCCATCATTTCCCACCCCGATG
>JBFHEQ010000201.1:0-6526 GCA_041584075.1 Hydrogenophaga sp. | reverse complement strand
TGAGCACGCCTCGGGCACGCAGCCAGACGCCCAGACCCACGTCGCTGGACAGCACGGTCAGTGGAATGGCCAGCAACAAGGGCAGGGCCACAGGCGCCAGCCACAACAGTGCCTGTGCGTTGAACATGGCGACACCGGTGGCAACCGCCACGGCCACCAGGGTCATGGGGGAGAGCTGGCGCAAGGCATCGCCCCAGGCCACGCCGTTGGCTTCGCGGGGTGGCGATTTCCATTCCAGCTTCCAGCCGGTGATGGCAATCAGCACAAACAAGGTGTGACCGAGCATGCGCACGGGCGCCTGCAGAATGGCCAGCAGGGTTTCCAGTCCGGTGTTGACCACCAGCGCCAGACCGCCGCCAAACTGTTTTTGTTCGCGTTTCAGGAACACCGCGGCCAGCCCCAGCACGCGCGGCATGAACAGCAGGCACAGTGTCCAGGCCCACAGGCCGAGCAATTCGGCAGGCACCACCTGCTCAAAACCTGCGCTGCCACCCTGGTTCAACCACAGGGCGGTGCCCACACTCATGAATGCCAGCCACAGCGGGGCAGATATATAGGACATCGCGCCCACGACAAACATGGCGCGGTGTACCCGGTGTATGCCGGGCTCGGCGCACAGGCGCGAGTTCTGCAAGTTGCCCTGGCACCAGCGGCGGTCGCGCTGCAGTTCGCTGAGCAGATCGGGCGGCTGCTGTTCGTAGCTGCCGGTGAGGTCGGACACCAGCCACACGTGGTAGCCGGCGCGGCGCATGAGTGCAGCCTCGACGAAATCGTGCGACATGATGCCGCCGGCCATGCCGCCCTTGCCTTCGATCGGTGCGAGCGCACAGTGCTGCATGAAGGGTTGCAAACGGATGATGGCGTTGTGGCCCCAGTAGTGGGATTCACCGAGCTGCCAGAACTGCATGCCCAGCGTGAACAGGCGCCCGGTCACGCGGGAGCCGAATTGCTGCACCCGCGCATGCAGCGTGGCGTGTCCGATGGCCTGCGTCGCGGTCTGGATGATGCCGGCGCTGGGGTTGGCATCCATCAGTTTGGCCAGGGTTACCAGACACTGTCCGCTCATCACCGAGTCGGCGTCGAGCACCACCATGCTGTCGTAGTCTTTGCCCCAGCGGCGGCAGAAATCGGCCACGTTGCCGGCCTTGCGGTGGGTGCGGCGGGTGCGCAGGCGGTAGTACACCTCGATGGGGGCCTGGCCGTCGGGGCCGCTCAGGTCGCTGCGCAGTTGCGCCCAGGCGCTTTTCTCGGCCGCCGCAATGGCGGGGTCGTAGCTGTCGGAGAGCACAAACACATCGAAGAAGCGCGCCTGGCCCGTGCCGGCCAACGACTCGCAGGTGGCGCGCAGGCCGGCAAACACGGTGGCCACATCTTCGTTGCAGATCGGCATGATGATGGCGGTGCGTTTGCTGGGGTTGAGCGCGCGCGGGGCCACCTGTTTGGCCGAGAGCGCGTGTTTGTCGCCAAACAGCAGCACCCAGAAACCCATCCAGGCGGTCACAAAACCGACCACCACCCAGGCCGAGAGCACCACAAACAGCACCAGTTGCGCACCTTGCAACCAGGCATTGCCACTGGCGGGCTGCAGATGCGCGAACAAGGCGCTGGCGAGGGCCGTCCACAGCACGATCAGCCCGGTCAGCACGGCGCGGCGGCGCTCTGCGGCTCGCTGCCAGGGGGCTGGCGTGGGTTTGGGCCGGGCCGGCTCGCGCGGTGGCAGCCAGGCGCTGGCCTTGGACAGGATGGCCGAACCGAGGCTGTTCCAGAAACCGCGCCAGGGCTGCGGTGTCATGGAGCCGCGGTGGATGAGGGGGGCCGTGGCCGCGTTGGGGTGGCGTTCTTCACGCACCACGCTGCGCCGTGCACTGGCCGGGCTCATTGGGGTAGCAGCAGGTGTGTCCATGTTTCGCTCACGCTTTGGTTTTGGTGTTGAAGAAAGGCGCGCAGTTCGACCGGTCGGGTCGGGTCGATGCGAGCCACCCGCAGGTTCAGCCGCCAGGTTCGGGTGGCCGGGTTGGGGTGGGCCACGGCTTCGAGCACGCGGCCGTTGCTGTCGGCGCTGACCACGCCCTTGAGCTCGGCGCCCGGCGGCAGTGCGTCCAGCGCCGGGCCCTGGAAATCGAGCACGTATTGAGGTGCAGCGTCTTGCTCGGCGGCGCTGAGCTTGGTATAGCCATAGCCCCGGCGGCTTTGCGTGACCCAAGCGGCCGGTGGGCGCTGCGGCTGGTCGCCTTGCCAGTGCACCTCGTAGGCGAAGGTCAAGGGTCGGCCTGGTTCGAGCCGTTGCTCGGGCACCCAGTAAGCGACCACGTTGTCGTGGGTTTCATCGGGGGCGGGCAACTGCACCAGTTCCACGTGCCCCTTGCCCCAATCGCCCAGAGGCTTGACCCAGGCACTGGGGCGGCGCTCGTAGCGCGCTTCCACATCTTCGTAGTGGTCGAAGTTGCGGTCGCGCTGCATGAGGCCAAAGCCGCGGATCTGTCGGGCTTGGAACGAGTTCACCAGCACGCCGGCCGCTGGGCGCTGCAAGGGGCGCCACAACCACTCCTGACCCTGGGGGCCATCGGTGTGCAGCATGAGGCCGTCGGAGTCGTGGACCTCGGGCCGGACATCGCGCGCATTCGGCTGGTTCTCTCCAAACAAAAACATGCTGGTCAGCGGTGCAATGCCCAGTGTGTTGATGGCCGCTGCGCCATGGCGCAAAAACACCTGTGCGCTCACCGTGGCCACGGTCTCCGGGGTTTTTTCGGTGCCCGGGCGAATCACGAAGCGGTAGGCTCCGGTGACCCGGGACGATTCCAGCAACGCGTACAGCGTGACCTCGGCCGCATCGGTGGCGGGGCGCTGCAACCAGAACGCCGTGAAGCGCGGGAACTCTTCGGCTTGTCCGGTGGGCGCGCCCACCGTGTCGATGGCCAGGCCACGGGCCGACAGGCCGTACTGCTGGTCGCGTCCGAGCATGCGAAAGTAGCTGGCGCCTTGAAACACCGCCAGTTCGTCTTTGTGGGCTGCGCTGTTCAGCGGGTAGAGCAGGCGAAGGCCCGCGAATCCGAGATCGCCCCAAGCCTTGATGTCGGGCTTTTTTGACTTGAATGCCTGGCGAAAGTTGAACAGGTCGCTGCTGTAGGGAATCAGGCGCGCCTGGCCCCTGGCATCGATTTCATGGATGCGCACCGGCAGCTTCTGGTAAAGACCGAGGTGAAAGTACTGCACCTCAAACGGCAGGGATTGCGGGCGCCAGGTGGACGCCTGGGCCTTGAATTCGATCTCGCGCAGCTGGTCGTAGTCGAGGTTGTTCACCTCGGCAGGCAGGGTGTCGCTGTTTTCTTTCCATGGTGCCTGGGCGCGTTGGGCGGCGAGCTGGGTCAGGCTTTGCCAGTCGAACGCGCTGGCGGGTGGCTGCGCAGGTCCTGCGGCCAGCGCCACCGGGCTCAAAGCCATGGCCAGCAGCGCAGCGCCCATGCGGGAGGTCTTGCCGCCGGGGCTTCTGTGCAGTGAGGAAAAACCAGTGTTCATGCCCTACTAGGGCAAAGCCCGTGCCAGGGTGAAAACTGCTTCTAAATCAAGGACTTGGAGGGATGCGGCGGCGGGGGAGGCAGCGCCCGTCTTCAAACCAAGGGAAAACCCGCATTTTTTGTCGCTGATCGGCGACAGATTGATCAGGCTTTTGCAGAAAACCTTTCAAACTCAACAGGTTATCTGTGTCACTCGTCAGCGACAGCATCTTCGCCACCCGCTTTGAACAGGCCGGGCGTCAGCTCGTGTTTTTGCAGCAGCCGGTAAAACTCGGTGCGGTTGCGCTGGGCCAGGCGGGCCGCGTCGGCGGCGTTGCCGTCGGTCATTTTGAGCAGATCGACCAGATAGGCGCGCTCAAACCGCTGCTTGGCATCGGCGAAACTGAGCACCTCCACTGCCGGGCTGCTGCGCAGTGCGCGCTGCACCAGCGACAGCGGCACCAGCGGTGTGGTCGACAGGGCGCACACCTGCTCCACCACGTTGTAGAGCTGGCGCACGTTGCCCGGCCAGGGGGCTTGTGAAAGGCATTTCAACGCTTCGGGAGAAAAGCCCGAGCTGCGCTTGTCGTACTTGGCCGCGAGTTTGGCCAGAAAGTGGTTCGCCAGGAGGGTGATGTCTTCGCGGCGCTCGGCCAGCGTGGGCAGGAGCAAGGTGACCACATTGAGCCGGTAATACAGGTCTTCGCGGAACTGGGCACTGGCCATGGCCACGTCCAGGTCGCGGTGGGTGGCCGAGATGATGCGCACATCCACCGGAATGGACTGGCTGGAGCCCAGGGGTCGCACCGCGCGCTCCTGCAGCACGCGCAACAGCTTCACTTGCAAGGCCGGCGGCATGTCACCGATTTCGTCCAGCAGCAGCGTGCCGCCATGGGCCGCTTGAAACAGGCCCTTGTGGTTGGCCACGGCGTCGGTGAATGCGCCTTTTGTGTGGCCAAAAAGTTCAGATTCCAGCAGTGCTTCAGGGATGGCACCGCAGTTCACGGCCACAAACGGTTTGGCTGCGCGCGGACTGGCTTTGTGGATGGCTCGAGCCAGCAGCTCTTTGCCGCTGCCGCTGTCGCCACGCAGCAGCACGCTGGCGTCCGACTGCGCCACCAGGCGCGCCTCGGCCAGTACGTCGGCCATGCGGGTCGACCGGCTCACGATCTCGCTGCGCCAGGTCTCATCGGCCAGCGGACCCGGTTTGTCGGGCGCGCTCAAGGCCGCAGCCTGGGCGATTTTTTCGAGCAGGTCTTTCGAGTCGAACGGTTTCGTGAGGTAAGTGAACACGCCCTTGGCGGTGGCGGCCACGGCGTCGGGGATGGTGCCGTGGGCGGTGATCAGGATCACCGGCAGCGCCGGGTGACGCTGGTGGATTTCATCAAACAGGGCCAGGCCATCGCGCCCGGGCAAGCGCACATCGGAGAGCACCACCTGTGGACGTTCGATCTCCATGTGCGCCAGCGCTGCCTCGGCCGAGCCCACCGAGGTCACCGCGTAACCGGCGGCATTCAGGCGCATCGAGAGCAGGCGCAGCATGTCTGGGTCGTCGTCGACCACCAGCAGGCGCAGGCGTTTGGTCGCGGGCTGAGAAGGATGCGAGCTCATGGCGGGAAGGGGCGGGGACCATTGGGCGGCGGTGCATTCATGCTGCGCTCGATCGCACGCATGGCGTCCAGGCGCTCCTTCAAGGCATCGAAGCGGCGCTGGCTTTCACGCAGTTGCTGGTTGCTGCGCTCGAGATTGTCTTCCAGGCGGCGGGTGGTGATCAGATGGTCGATCAGCAGGGAGGCCAGGGCCTTGTAAATGCGGGCTTCAGGATCGGTGCTGGCGGTCACCCGCTGCAGCAACCCGAGCGCCCGCGCAGTCTCCACCGGTTCACGTGTTTGCAGCAGCGCTAGCGCGAACTGCATGTGCACCTTGGGGCCGGCGCCGACGCCGGCCGTGACGGCGGCACCCGTTCTGGGCACGCGACTGCCCAGTGCATTGAGCTCCTGCCTGAGCTCGGTCTGGCTCATGCTCCTCAACTGGTCTGCGTAGCGCAACAGGCCAGTCAGCGATTCTTCGGCAATTTCAACAGGCAGGGGGGTCGGCACCTTTCCCGGCGCAGGCTCTGAAGCCTGCTCGGTCACCGGTGCGCTGGCCGCAACGCCCGTCTGCGCGGGCACCTCGACAACCGCCGCGGGTGCTTCGGGAATCGCTGTGTGCTGGCAAGCCGCCAGCAGCGCGCAGCAGGCGGTCGGCATCAGAAAGCGCGGGCCGTTTCGCCAGTGCCGCTGAAGGGCTGCTGCGATGATCTCAATGGGCATGGGGCAACTCGATCCTGAAGTGCGTGGTGTTGGGCTGGCTGCGCACCAGGCGCACCTGCCCACCATGGGCTTTGACGTATTCCTGCACGATGGACAAACCAATGCCGCTGCCTCGCACCGCATCAACGGGTTGGCGCTCGCCACGGTAAAACGGCTCGAAGATGCGCTCCCAGTCGGCTTGCGCCACGCCTGGGCCCTGGTCGATCACGTCAATGTTGACGCCGCTTTCGCCATGTGTGAGGCGCAGGACGATGCTGGCGCCAGGGGGCGAAAAACGGATCGCATTCAACAGCAGGTTGCTCACCGCCGAACTCATTTTTTTTCGGTCCAGGGGGAGCTTAACCGCAACGCCTTCAACCCGGACCTGCAGCCCCCGAGCGCGCCAGTTCAGCCGCTGCTCTTCGACTTGTGCTTCCAGCAGGTCCAGCACGTCGGTGGGCTCGCGCTGGAGCTGTTTGGCGTCAAACGCGGCGGCGTTGAAGCTGAGCAGTGCTTCGATCTGTTGCTGCAGCAGGTCGGTGTTGTTTTGCAGGATGTCGACCACTTCGGCCTGACTGGGCGTGAGCGCACCGGCCACGCCGTCGCTCAACACGGCCACACCCTCGTGCAATGAGGCCAGTGGTGTTTTCAGCTCGTGTGAGACATGACGCAAAAAGCGCGCCTTGTCATCGTCGAGCTCGGTCAGGCGGAGGCGCAGCCATTCGAGTTGCTGGCTGACCC
>JBFHEQ010000200.1:0-6549 GCA_041584075.1 Hydrogenophaga sp. | reverse complement strand
GTGGGGTTGTCAGGGTGGTCAACGAACGCGGTCAGATTGCCGCTGGTGTCGTAGCGTGCATCCTCGAAATACGACTGGCGGGCGCCTGTGTGCTGGCCCAGTGCCACGTCATCTCGCTCGATATAGGCGTCAAACGTGACTGGGGTTGCACCCTCATTGCTCACCCTGACCGTCCAGACCCCACTGGGCGCGGTGACCACGTGTTTGTCGAAACTGAACGTAGGCGCCAGTGCGATCAAGGCACAGGTGCCGTGCGCGCCCAGCGCTGCATCGCGCGGATAGATGAGGGCACACAGCGGATGATCTGCCTTTTTGGCCGTCAAACCGGTCCAGATGCCCGACTGGCCGAGGCGCAGGGCGGGCAATGGGGTGTCGGCGCCCGGAGGGGTCAGCTCGATGGCGATGTGAACGGCGCCTTCGGGCAGCCAGATTTCCAGGAAACTCTGTGTGTGGTCGTCGGGCTGCACGCGCCAGTGCAGGGGGCAGCAGGCGCCCGGAGCCAGTGTGTCGTTGGCGTGGGTGCGGCTCTGGTAGGCATTGCCTGCGGGCACCGTGATCTGCAGCCGGCCGTCAAGCAGGTCGATCAGTTGATCCATCGCCGCTTCCAGGATCGATGAACCGTCGTGGGGGCCGGCCAGCGTGCCCCAGCTGATGTTGACCACCACCTCGGCGCTGGGCGCGCAGCGCGCCAGGATGTACATCAGGCCGTCGAGCACGCTCACGTTCATCGCGCCGCCCGAGGTGTCCTGGATGTTGGACCAGTCCAGTTGCACTGCGACCAGGTCGCAGCGGCTGGCGTTGTCGTTCGAGGGCATCTGGGGGATGTCCACCCCCGCGGCCAGGCTCATGACATGGGTACCGTGGTTCACAGGGCGGACCAGGTCCCAGAGCTGGAAGTGCCGGTACAGCGCTTCTTCGTCCAGTGCCCCGCCTTTGGGTGTGTGGCGCTTCATGGCTTTGTCGATGGTGGCGGCATCCAGTTCGTGGCCATAGCCGAGATCGTCCGGCGTCGGTCCGGCGCGCAGGGGGTCCAGCGGCACGTGACCGTCGCCGTCCTGGTTCTGGCTGGGCCAGGGCCCGCTGTAGCAACTGTCTTGTCGCCAGAAATGCTTTACCCGGGAACCACCTTGCCGATTCAGAAGCGTCGCGTTGGCAATCGCCAGTCCGCCGTCGATCAGGCCGAGCACCTTGCTTGTGAGCAGGTTGGGCTCTGGCGGCTTGGTGTGTGTTTTACCGGCTGGCTCGCAGGGGTTGCGGATCGCATGGGTGTGGCTGCCCACCGGCAGGCCCAGCTCAAAGCGTTCGATCAGCTGTTTGAAGGTTGGTCGCTTGCGCAGGTGTTCAAAAAAAGTGGGCTTGACCCGTGCGCTGCAATAACGCAACCCGGACATGTTCCGGTAAACCTGCGGAATCTGCAGCCAGCGTGTGTGCGAGGCGTCGACCAAGGCCTGCACTGTGGCGTCGGCGGCCAGCTCGATGACGATGGGCAGCCATTTGATTTTTCCGTGCCCGCGGTGCCGTTGGGCGTAACCGGCGAAATCGTCGGCTTCAGCCCAGACCAGGTAGGGGTCTTGCCCGTCGATCGCACCAGAGCGGCGCCAGTGCGTGCCCGTGAAACCGCCTTGAGGCAGCGGTTTCCAGCGCCCCGGGGCGCTCATGCCCACTCCTTGACGGCTTCCTTCCACAGCCAGGCCACCAGCGGTGCCTGACCGACCGCCGTGGCACGCGATTCCCGGGAGTAGCCGTGACCGTGGTCCAGCGACTGGTGCAGGCTGAAGTCCAGGGCTGCGCCGTTGGCCTCTTCATATTGGCGGCCGTCGAATCCGCGTTCGTGCACCTTGCCGCCCGTGGCGCGTGCCACGACGAACTCGGCCAGCGCCGTGCCCAGCTGACGCCCAACGGCGCTGTCCACCGGGTAATGAAGCCCGGCGACGGTGCGGTTCACCGCGATGCGGGCGGCGAGGCGCTGCAATTGTTCGCGGCTGTCTGCACCGTTGTGACTGCCATTTGGTGAGGCGGCGTCCAGCAGTGTTTCGATCAAGGTGGCCGTGAGAAAGGCTTCGGTGGCATGACCGCTGGGCCAACTGCCATGGCCCGGTGTGGGAATGATGGGCTGGATCTGCGGCGAGAATTCCACCGGGCGCGGTATGGCGAAGATGTGCTTGAAGCGCATTTCCACGTGAACCGCCAAACCAAAGGCGAGGTCCAGCAGTTGCAGGGTCTTCTTGTGGCGGTGCTCGTGCAGGCCGATCACCGAGGCCCAGAAGGGCAGTGGGTAAGGCAATTGGGCCACAATTTCGCTGGCGCGGTCTGGACGCAGATCGGCGTAAGCCGCCACCAGATCGAGTTGCTTTTTGAACTGCGCTTTGCGCGGTGCTCGCAGGGTGAGCAGTGGCTTGCGTTGAAGGGTCGTGGCCTGCAGGTTGGCGTATTCGAGTTTGGCCTGTTTGGCGCTGTTGTTGGTCTTGAACAGCAAGCCTTCGACCAGCTCGGTGAAGCAGGCAGTGATCCGGGGGCCATCGCTCCATAAAGCCAGATTGGCGGGGTCATCAAACGCCGGTTCCTTGACGTGCAGTGTGGGCCCTGTGTATGGACCAACGATGGCGGCACGACTGATGGTCAAGGCGTCCGGTGATAGAAGGTTTCCGTTGCTGATACCTCCACTGATACCTCCACTGATACCCCCGCTGATACCCCCGCTGATGCCTCCGCTGATGCCCCCGCTGATACCTCCGCTCATGAAGTCTCCTTGATATGAGTTAGTGAGAACCGACACCCATTTGCCGGAACGCATTCGCTACCCTTTGGCGCAATGGGCTCTTTCCTCCCGCCGCCAGGTACCGGTCAACCGAAAATTGCGGCTGCAGTGTGAGAAGGAGAGTTAACGTCTCTCTCGCATCCTTGTCCATTCCCGACTCATGTTGTGACAAAAGCAGAGTGCGAATCGTGGGGAGGTGATACCTGTTCTTCAGCAAGGATGAATGGCAAAGCGCAATCGCGCGATCCCATTGTTCAGTTGCCGCGCAGCACGTTGCCAGCATCATTTCGAAATAGTACTTCTGCGGGTCCAGTGGAGAAAGCGTCACCGCATTTTGGGCCTCATTCACCGAATTGTTGGCGTCGCCCCACATCGTGGACCACACACAGCTGTAGAGCCAGGCCATCGGATCGTTGGGGTTGCTCTGCGTTGCTTCTTGCAGCAAGCGGTGCGATCCTTCCACGTCGTTGCCCAAGTGGCACAGCGCATGGCCCTTGATGGCCATGGCCAGCGCGCTGTTGGGCTCCAGGTCGAGCGCCCTGTCAGCGATGCTGGCCGCGCGGCGAAAGTCATTGGCGGGATCGCCGGACATGCCTTGCACCACCTGCATGATGTGCCACTTGGCCAGCCAGGCCAAAGGTGCAGCCACGCGCTTGTGGCGCTCGGCCACGGCTTCCAGCAGCTGCTGGCTGCGCTGCAGATCACGCGGCGTGGAGCGGTGCATGAGGGTGATGCCGCCGAGCATGAGCGCATTGCTGTCCAGCTTGGGGAGCGGTTGAATCAATGTGCGCTGCACCTCGGCGTTGAGCATGGCGTGGGCGCAGGCCATGCTCAGTTTGTTGATGAGCTCGCTTTCCTCCTGCATCAGATCCATGGTGTCGCCACTCATGCGCTCGGCCCACACCACTTCGCCTATCCGGGTGTCGGCCAATTCGGCGGTGATGATCACCTTGCCTCCCAGTGTGGCGTAACCGCCGCTGAGCACAAAGGGCGCGTCGAGCCTGGCGTTGATTTCACCAGCCGTGGCACCCCTGCCGCGAAACGCGGTGGTGCTCATGCGCGAGATCACCCGGATGTGCTGGCTGCGCGCGAGCTGGGCGATCACGCCGTCGGCAATGAGCTCACCGATCACAAAGTGCTCGGGGGAGGGCGTGCGCGCCTCGAATGGAATGATGGCAATGGATGGCCGGAATTCGGTGGCGGGGGCTTCCTGCCGCTCGGAGCGCCAGACAACCTGGGCGGTGCTGACGGGGTGCACCCGCCAGGTGCGCACCGGTTCGGGCCAGTGCTTGAGGTAGCTCTCGCCCATGTCTTCCACATCGCCGTCCACGCCGTCCACAATGCCATCGCGAACGGGTGCTGTCACCACCGTGCCGCCCGGCTCGGCCAGGCTGCTCACCCGGGCGGCCAGATTCACGCCATGGCCATACACATCGTGCTCGGCACGGTAGAGGTGGGTTACATGCAGGCCTGCACGGACGTGCATCCGGCCTTCCGGCGGCTGTGTGGCATTGAAGGGATCGAAATACCGGTGCATGGCCAAGGCGACTTGCACACCGTGTGCGCAGTCTTCGAACTCAACAAGCAAACCATCGCCCAGACTCTTGACCAGCCGGCCACCGTGGGCTGGCAGCAATTGGGTCTGTGCATGTTGCACGAAGCCGTGCCACTGGCTCACCACCGCGGTTTCGTTGCGTGACATCAGGCGCACAGATTCCACCAGGTCGACCACAAGCACCGTCTTCTGGTTTTCCAGTGGCGGCAACAGCGAAGCGATCGCTTGTGATGGAGGATCGTCGGATTCACAGTCCATCATGACCTTGTCAACTGAGCGTGTCATACCTTCAATGGGGGATGTTTCGGTGTCAGTCTCTCACAATCGGTCAGTTGCGTGACGGGTGTGTGGCGCTTTTGTGCCATTGGTCGAAGTCCCGTCTATGGATGGGGCAGGCCTGTGGCCCATTCACGGGGCGTACAGGCGAAAAAAAACCGGCCAGCGGCCGGTTTTCTCTGAGTGCAGCGCCGAAGTGCCTGGCGCGTGCGCCCGATCACTTCAGGTGATCGTTGATCATCTTGGTCATTTCGAACATCGAAGCCTGGGCCTTCTTGAAGATTTCCTTCAGCTTGGCATCGGCGTTGATCATGCGGCGGTTCATTTCATCTTGAAGCTTGTTCTTCTTGATGTAGGCCCAGACCTGCTTGGTCACTTCGGTGCGTGGCAGCGGGTTGCTGCCGACGATGGCGGCCAGCGCAGCGCTGGGCGTCATGGCTTTCATGAAAGCGGCGTTGGGGGTGCGCTTCTTGGCAGGTGCTGCTTTTTTGGCTGGAGCGGCCTTTTTGGCAGGGGCTGCTTTTTTAGCGGGAGCGGCTTTTTTGGCAGGAGCTGCTTTTTTAGCTGGCGCAGCCTTTTTAGCAGGAGCAGCGGCTTTCTTGGCGGGCGCGGCGGCCTTTTTCGCCGGAGCGGCTTTCTTTGCTGGTGCTGCGGCTTTCTTGGCCGGAGCGGCTTTTTTCGCCGGAGCTTTTTTTGCAGTTGCCATGATTGAATATCCTTCTAGAAGTGTGATGTGCACCAGCGGAAAACGCGCTTTCACACCGGTGTCTCGGATGCTAATAGAGTTGAAACCCCATTCCAAGCGGGGGTCCCCGGTTTTTTGCGGGTTTTGAGGGTCTGGGTCGCTTGCAGTGGCGCTGAAAACAACACTTCGCGCCACACGACTTGCAAGGCCCTTGTCAGAGGTCGTGCCCATGATGCATTCAGGGCGCATTCACTTGTCGATTGAAGAGGACGTTTTGCCATGTCAGATACCCCCGTTTTTGCCACCTGCGATCTGTGCGATGCCCACAAGAACGACGCCTCCGGCGCATTTCGCGTGCTGCCACCCGTGTTCCGGGATTTTGGCGCGCGCCTGCGTTTTGCCGGGCCGGTGGTGACCGTGAAATGCTTCGAAGACAACAGCCTGGTCAAGGCCGCGGTTGACAGCGCAGGCGACGGCCGGGTCCTGGTGGTGGATGGCGGCGGATCGTTGCGGCGGGCTTTGCTGGGCGGCAACCTGGGGGCTGCTGCGGCACGCAATGGCTGGGCCGGTGTGGTCATCGATGGCTGCGTGCGCGATGTGGTCGAGCTCTCTGCCTGCAAGGTGGGCATCCGTGCACTGGCCAGCATGCCTTTGCCCACCGAGAAGCGGGGCGAAGGGCAATCGGGTGTGGCGGTGCAGATCCAGGGTGTTTGGGTGCGGCCTGGCGACTGGCTGTACGCCGACGAAGACGGGATCGTGGTGGCCGAGGTGCCTGTCCACCCCTGACGCTGCTGCATCGGGGCAGCGCGCCATCCGTCTTTATGCGGTGAGGCCTTTGTAGAGCATGTAGCCTGCGAGCAGGTAGAGCACCGATGCAAAGACGCGCTTGAGCGACTGGACAGGCAAGGCATGCGCTGCGCGCACGCCTTGTGGTGCGATGAGCACGCTGACCATGGCGATCACCAGCAAGGCGGGCAGGTAGACGTACCCGAGGGAGCCGGTCGGCAGGTTGTCGACGCTTTGACCCGATACCACGTAACCCAGCACATTGGCGAGCGCGATCGGAAACCCCAGGCCCGCGCTGGTGGCCACGGCGTTGTGGATGGCCACATTGCACCAGGTCATGAACGGCACGCTGACGAAACCGCCACCTGCACCGACCAGCCCTGAGAGAAAGCCGATGACCGATCCTGCGCCCAGCAAACCGGTCGAGCCGGGCAGGGTGCGCGAGGCTTGCGGCTTTTTGTTGAGCAGCATCTGGGTGGCCGAGAAGGC
>JBFHEQ010000199.1:0-6573 GCA_041584075.1 Hydrogenophaga sp. | reverse complement strand
TGACGGGCTTTTGAGATAAATGGTCGGCGCGGCGGGATTCGAACTCGCGACCCCTTGCACCCCATGCAAGTGCGCTACCTGGCTGCGCTACGCGCCGACAAGCCTCAGATTATAGCCATGAAACTTGCCATTTCAGACCGACGTATTGAGAAGTTCACGAATATCTAACAATTCACGTCGAACGGCCTGCCAGTCTGTCGGTGTCCTGCTTGGGCTGTGCACTTCTTTAGGCACGGTGGAGCCAGGCACCGCATCGCCATGCAGCAGATGCCGGTTGTCCATGGCGGGCAATGATATCGGCTCGTCGGCTCCATCTTGCCGCCGCTGGTCGCGCTCTGCCTGAACCAGTTCCTGCAACTTGTTTCGCGCACCGCTGATCGTGAAACCCTGATCGTACAAAAGTTCTCGAATCCGACGAATCATCAGCACCTCGTGGTGCTGGTAATAGCGTCTGTTCCCTCGCCGCTTCATAGGCCGCAACTGAGTGAACTCTTGCTCCCAATACCGCAGCACGTGAGGCTTGACGCCGCACAAATCTCCCACCTCACCAATGGTGAAGTAGCGCTTGGCTGGGATTGGGGGAAGCGGTTTTTCCATCAAAATCAAGGCGATACAGAGCGAACCTTGAAATCTACTCTAACAAGACAGACTGTGCGAGTCTTGCCCGGAATTTCCCTACGAATTGTTGCATTTGTCGCGCTGCGCAAGCCTGACGAAAGCTCCATACGCTGGAGCCGAGGCCTGGGCACGAAGAAAGGCAATACCCCTCAAGTACCCACAATCGCTGTCTGAACCTGCTCTTTCAACTTCGGACTGGCATGAAAGGTGACAACGCGCCGCGCCTCAATGGCCACCGGCTCCCCGGTGCGCGGATTGCGCCCTGGACGCGGGGCTTTGGTTCGGATCTGAAAATTGCCAAAACCGGAAATCTTGACGTCGGTGCCCTCTACCAGGCTGTCGGTCACCAAGTCAAAAAACGCGTCGATCATGTCTTTGGATTCGCGCTTGTTCAATCCAATTTGGTCGAACAGCAACTCGGCCAGTTGCGCTTTGGTCAACGCCGGCGTCTCCAGGGTCTCAACAGCCAGTTCCATGTAAGAATTTTCCATAGGGGTTGTTGATCCGATCAGTTCAGCTCCGCAGCCGGGCCGCAACCTGCTGCTCCAACTGCGCCAACACCTTCACCACCACCGGGTCGACTTCAGCGTCAGTCAGTGTAGCGCTGTCGCGCGAAAAAACGAGCCTGACAGCCAGACTCTTTTCATCTGCGGCCACACTGCCACTGACCGAGCCATCGGAGGCCTTTTTCGGGCGGTACACATCGAACAGCACGGCGTCGCGCAACAAGCTGCTGTCCGCACTGCGTATGGCTTGCATCACCGCGGCATGGGACACCACCTCCTTGACCACGATCGCCAGATCACGCTCGACAGCCTGGAAACGACTCACCGTCTGGAACGCTGGCACGTCACGGGCCAAAACTGCCTCCAGCGCCAGTTCAAACATCAGCGGGGCCTGCGCCAGCTCGTAAGTCTGGCGCCATTTGGGGTGCAGTTCGCCGACATGACCAATGCACGCTTCACCACGCCATACCGCCGCACAACGTCCCGGGTGCATGGCGGGATGATCGCCCACCCGAAACGCCACATCCAGGGGCGCCAGCAAGGCCTGTACATCGCCCTTGATGTCAAAGAAGTCCTCGCCTCTGGAATTCACGCCCCACTGAATGGCATCGGCAGGACCATAGGCCAGCCCGGCCACCCGCATGGGTTGGTGAAAACCCGCCACGGTCGTGTCGCTGTCCTGAACGGAGGCATCCTTGAAAAAGACGCGCCCCACTTCAAACAGCCGCACCCGTTCGGCTCGGCGATCAAGATTGAACTTCCGCGCCGCAATCAGGCTGCCCAACAAGGAAGAGCGCATCACGCCCATCTGGCTGGCGATGGGATTCAGCAGCTTCACGGGATCGGGGTTGCCTGCCAGATCCTGCTCCCAACGCGCTTCGACAAAGCTGAAGTTGATGGTTTCCTGGTAACCCAGCTGCGCCAGTTGCCGGCGAACGGCAAACGGCCCGCGAAGCGACTCCGTGCGCAACTTGGGCGTGATGGGGGCGAGCGGTGGCGTTTGAGGCAACTGCTCGTAGCCAATGACCCGCGCCACCTCTTCGATCAGGTCTTCTTCGATCTGCAGGTCAAAGCGGAAGGCGGGTGGTGCCACGGTGACCGTGCCATCACCTTCGCTCACATCCAGACCCAGGCGGCGCAGCGCACCGGCGCACTGTTCCTGGCTCAGAGGCATGCCGATCACCTTCACCGCGCGTGCCACACGCAGCGTCACCGGCTTGCCCTCAGGCAAGGCCAGCGTCTGATCGTCCAAAGGCCCGGCCTGGCCACCGCAAATGTCCAGCACGAGTTGCGTGATGCGCGCCACATGCTCAACCGTGGTCGAGGGATCAACACCCCGTTCGAAACGGTGCCCTGCGTCGGTGCTGAAATTGAACCGGCGCGAACGCCCTGCAATGGCGTTGGGCCACCAGAACGCCGCTTCGACAAAGATATTGACCGTGTCGTCCGACACGGCCGTGGCGTCGCCACCCATGATGCCGGCCAGCGACTCCACCGCCTGATCATCGGCTATGACACCCACCTGTGCGTCGACAGACACCGTATTGCCGTTGAGCAACTTCAGCTGCTCACCAGGTTTGCCCCAGCGCACCTGCAACCCACCATGGATCTTGTCGAGATCAAAGATGTGCGAAGGGCGGCCCAGCTCGAACATCACGTAGTTGGATATATCCACCAGTGGGGACACGCTGCGCTGTCCACACCGTGCCAAACGGTCCACCATCCAGGCGGGCGTCTTCACACGGGTGTTCACGCCACGCACCACGCGCCCACTGAAGCGGCCGCACAGGTCTTTGTCCTGAACATCCACCGCCAAACGATCGGTCAGCTTGACCTCAACCACTGGAAACTCCGGTTGCAACAAAGGTGCACCGGTCAACGCTGACACCTCGCGTGCGACGCCGTAGACACTCAGGCAGTGCGCCAGAT
Source organism: Hydrogenophaga sp. (assembly GCA_041584075.1). Lineage (GTDB taxonomy): Bacteria > Pseudomonadota > Gammaproteobacteria > Burkholderiales > Burkholderiaceae_C > Hydrogenophaga. The sequence continues at coordinate 3,520 of JBFHEQ010000199.1, read as the reverse complement.
TGGGCGTGAGTTTCAACGTGAACAACATGTCGTCCAGCGACAACTGCTCGCGGATGTTGCGCCCCACGACGGCGTCGTCGGTCAGCTCCAGCAAGCCATCGCTTTCTTCGGACGTCTGCAACTCCTTGGCCGAGCACAACATGCCCTGGCTCTCAACACCCCGCAATTTGCCCAGTTTGATCTTGAACGGTTTGCCGTCTTCACCTGGTGGCAGCTCAGCGCCCACGGTGGCACAAGGCACCTTGATGCCCACGCGCGCGTTCGGCGCACCACACACGATGTGCAATGGCTCGGCCTGCCCCACGTCGACCTGGCACACGCGCAGGCGATCGGCGTTGGGGTGTTGCTCAGCCGAAAGGATCTTTCCGACAACAATGCCCGTGAAAGGTGGCGCCACGGGCGTCAGCTCTTCCACCTCCAGACCGGCCATGGTCAGGGTATCGGCCAACTGCTGGCTGGACATGGGAGGGTTGCAGAAGCTGCGCAACCAGGATTCAGGAAACTGCATGGAATCGTCTCAAAAAATCTATACGAACATCGACACACCCGTGCTGAGAGCACGGAGCAGTGCGGAACAGGTTTCTCCCTGGCTGATTGCTGCCCTCTTTTGAGATGCCGAGCAAATCGCAGCAGAGGTGCTCACCTGAACTGGCCCAAGAACCGGATGTCCCCGTCAAAAAACAAACGGAGATCGTTCACGCCATAGCGCAACATCGTGAACCGGTCCATGCCCATGCCAAAGGCAAAACCGATGTACCGCTCGGGATCCAGTCCCATGTTGCGAATCACATTGGGGTGCACCTGACCCGAGCCCGCCACCTCCAGCCAGCGCCCCGCCAACGCGCCACTTTGAAACTGGATATCGATTTCGGCGCTGGGTTCTGTGAACGGAAAAAAGCTGGGGCGAAAGCGCAAAACCAGATCGTCACTCTCGAAGAAAGTGCGACAGAAGTTGGTAAAAACCACCTTGAGGTCTTTAAAGCTCACGTTCTCGCCAACCCAGAGGCCTTCACACTGGTGGAACATGGGCGAATGTGTCGCGTCGCTGTCGACGCGGTAGGTCCGTCCCGGCGCAATGACACGCACTTCGGGCATGTCCCCGCTGAACAGCGCCCCGGAACGGGGGTCAAACCCATTGCCGTGACGGCGAACATGGGCGTGTACATAACGCACCTGCATCGGGCTGGTGTGCGGACGCAAGTTGAGCGAGATGCCGTCGGCACCTTTTCCGTCGATGTAAAAAGTGTCCTGCATCGAGCGCGCCGGATGGTTCGGCGGGCTGTTGAGCGAGGTGAAGCTGAACCAGTCGGACTCGATCTCCGGTCCTTCGGCCACATCAAAACCCATGGAGCCAAAAACAGCTTCGATCCGCTCTTGTGTCAGGCTCACGGGATGCAAACCACCCGCCCCCCGTTGACGACCGGGCAGAGTCACGTCCAGTGCTTCTGCCTTCAACTGAAGTTCCAGCTCGGCATCGGCCAAAGCCTGGCGTCGTTCGCTCAAGGCTGATTCAATCGATTGCTTGGCCTGGTTGATTTGAGCGCCCCGAGCCTTTTTCTCTTCAACCGGCAGCGCCGCCAAACCCTTCATGAGCTCGGTGATGCGGCCAGATTTGCCAACAAAAAGGGCTTTGGCATTTTCCAGATCGGCAGGCGTAGCGGCTTGGGCGAAAGCTTCGCGCGCACTCTGGGCCAGGGCGTCCAACTCGGTCATGGTTTTTGAATCGTGTTTCGTTTGCTGAGGAGCACCAATAAAAAAAGGGTTGAGACCTGCGAGGGAAATCCCTCAAGCCTCAACCCCTTTGAGCGACTGGGGCCTCTTTGAGCGATCTTTCGATCGACTCCTGAAGCCCGTCGTGAATCAAGCGGCCAGCTTGGCTTTGACTTGTTCCACGATGCTGCCAAAGGCAGCCGGGTCGTTGACGGCCAGATCGGCCAAGACCTTGCGGTCGATTTCGATCTGAGCCTTTTTCAAGCCATTGGCGAACTGGCTGTATGTCAGGCCGCAAGCACGTGCACCGGCGTTGATACGCGCGATCCACAAGCGACGGAAGACACGCTTTTTGTTGCGGCGGTCACGGTAAGCATACTGACCGGCCTTCATCACCGCCTGCTTGGCGATGCGGAAGACGTTACCACGGCGACCGCGGAAACCTTTGGCAAGGGCTAGAACTTTTTTGTGTCGGGCGCGAGCCGTAACACCACGTTTGACGCGAGGCATGAATTACTCCTTGTTCGTCGTTGATCAAATACCCATGCCGGGCAGCATCTGCGCCATGTGACCCATATTGGTCTCATGGACAGTCACTGCACCACGCAAGTGGCGCTTGTTCTTGGTGGTCTTCTTGGTCAGGATGTGACGTTTGAAGGCTTGACCGCGCTTGACGGTGCCACCGGGACGAACGCGGAATCGCTTCTTCGCGCTGCTCTTGGTCTTCATTTTGGGCATCTTCATGCTCCTTTTTCATTTGTGCTCGTGAGGCGCCTGCGAACCCATTCGCAGTCTTGTTGGCCCCGAGCCACTTTTGATGAGCCACCCATGGGTCGCTCAGTTCGGCATCAAGGCTTACGCCCTTTCGCCTCGAACCGGCAGGAGACTACCCTGCCCGTTCAATCTTGATTGTCCACGCAACTCCAGCCACCCTCGCCTCAGGCTCAGGAGGCAGAGGAACTCCCTTCAGCGACAGCTTTGGTCGCAGCGGGCTTCTTGCGACCCGGCGCGATCATCATGATCATCTGCCGACCTTCCAGCTTGGGGAACTGCTCCACCACAATCGAGTCGGCCAACTCATCGCGAATCCGGTTGAGCAAAGCCAGACCCAGCTCCTGGTGCGTGATTTCACGACCGCGAAAACGCAGTGTGATCTTGCACTTGTCACCATCATCCAGAAAGCGCCGGATGTTGCGCATCTTGATGTTGTAGTCGCCATCATCGGTGCCCGGGCGGAACTTGACTTCCTTGATTTCGATGACCGTCTGTTTCGCCTTGGCTTCCGCCGCCTTTTTCTGCTCCTGGTATTTGAACTTGCCGTAGTCCATCAACCGGCACACAGGCGGCACGGCCGTGGCAGCAATTTCCACCAGATCCACATCGGCCTCACCCGCCATGCGCAGCGCATCCTGCAAACTGACGATGCCCAGCGGCTCGTTTTCCGGGCCGTTGAGGCGAACCTCAGGGGCCATGATTTCACGGTTCAGTCGGTGTGCGCGCTCCTCGCGTTGGCGGCGGTCGCGAAAGTTGGTAGCTATGGTGAGTTCCTTTGAGTGGGCCAGTTAAACAAAAAGGCCCTGAGCACAAAGCACAAAGCCGGGCGCACCAATGCCGGGCGCCACAGCCGTGGGGGCATCAACCGAACCGTTTGACCATCAAACTTTGGATGAAACGTCTGCCGCAATCAATTTGGAAAAGTCTTCCAGCGACATGACACCGAGGTCCTTATTGCCCCGAGCCCGCACCGCCACAGCACCAGCCGCCTTCTCCTTGTCGCCCACGACAAGGATGTAAGGGGGCTTTTGCAACG
>JBFHEQ010000198.1:0-6580 GCA_041584075.1 Hydrogenophaga sp. | reverse complement strand
CCTGGTCCAGCGTCATGGCCCATTCCTGGTGCAGCATGGTTTTGGTCATGCCGTGGGCAAAGGTGGGGCCTTGGGCCAGCATCGCCGCCAGCTTGTGCGCGGCGGGCAGCAGGGCGTCATTCTCGTGCAGGGCGTTGAAGAAGCCCCAGGCATGGCCTTCAGTGGCGGTCATGGCGCGTCCGGTGAGCAGCAGTTCACTGGCACGGCCCTGGCCAATCATGCGCGGGAGCAGGGCACAGGCGCCCATGTCGGCACCGGCCAGACCGACGCGGGTGAACAGGAAGGCGACCGTGGCGGCGGGCGTGCCCAGCCGCAGGTCGGACGCCAGCGCCATCATGGCGCCAGCGCCGGCACACACGCCGTCGAGCGCGGCCACGATGGGCTGCGGGCAGGCGCGCATGGCGCTCACCAGGGCACCGGTCATGCGCGTGAAGGCCAGCAGCTCGGGCATGGTCATTTTCGTGAGCGGGCCGATGATCTCGTGCACGTCACCCCCCGAGCAGAAGTTGTCGCCCGCGCCGGTGAGCACCACGGCCTTGATGTCGGTGGCGCGCTGCAGGGCCAGGAACCAGTCGCGCAGTTCGGCGTAGGAGTCGAAGGTGAGCGGGTTCTTGCGTTCCGGGCGGTTCAGGGTGACGGTGGCCACGCCGTCGCTGAAGCTCAGGGCGAAATGCTGGGGTGCTGTGGGCGCCAATGGGCCGTACTGGCCTCGCATGGGGTTGTGGTCGGGGATGGGGTGTTTCATCGGGTGTTTACTCCGCCTCGGTGCCCAGGCGCTGGTTGATGTCTAGCTGGTGTTGTTTGACCTGGCCGAGCAGTTTGTGCAGCTGATCCAGCTCGCGGGCCGACAGGCCTTCGAAGGCCTGCACGACCCATTGCTCGTGTAGCGTGGCCATGCGCTCGAAGGCGCGGTGGCCGTTGGGTGTGAGGCGCACGAGGAAAGCGCGGCGGTCGCTCTCCACCCCCACGCGCTCCACCAGACCTTCGGCCACCAGCTGGTCGGTGATGCCGGTGACATTGCCGCCGGTGACCATGAGGCGGTGCGACAGCTCCTTCATCTTCAGGCCCTCGGGGTGGCGCTCCAGCTGGGCCATGAGGTCGAAGCGCGGCAGCGTGGTGTCGAACTGTTCGCGCAGACCGGTGCGCACGCGCTTTTCGATCAGCTGCGAGCAGGTCAGCAGGCGCAGCCACAGGCGAAGCTCGTGCGCGTGTTCGCTGTGGGCACGCGCTTCAAGGTCCAGGATGTCGGGCGGGGTGGTGGTGTTCATGAGGCCTCGGCGGGGTCCTGTGTGTTGGTGGCGACTTGCAGCGCCTGCTGGCGTGCGACCTCCCGGTAGAGCTGGTCGCGCCCGCTCTCGTAGGGGCGCGGCCATTGCACGGCACGCGTTTGCAGCTTGGCCGCTTCATGCAGGGTCCAGGCCGGATCGGCCAGGTGTGGGCGGGCCACGGCACAGAGGTCGGCGCGGCCGGCGCCGATGATGCTGTTGGCGTGATCGGCCTCCAAAATGGCGCCCACGGCCATGGTCAGCATGCCGACTTCGTTGCGGATGCGGTCGGCGAACGGCGTCTGGTACATGCGGCCATAGACCGGCCTGGCGTCGCGCGTGGTCTGGCCGGAAGAGACGTCGATCACGTCGCAGCCGGCGGCCTGGAACAGGCGGGCGATGGCCACGGCGTCGTCGGGCGTGTTGCCGCCAGGCGCCCAGTCGTGTGCCGAGATGCGTACGCTCATGGGCTTGTCGGTTGGCCAGATCGAGCGCATGGCGCGGAACACCTCCAGCGGGTAGCGGCAGCGGTTCTCCAGCGTGCCGCCGTACTCGTCGCTGCGCTGGTTGGTGAGCGGGCAGATGAAGGCCGAGAGCAGGTAGCCGTGGGCACAGTGCAGCTCCAGCCAGTCGAAGCCGGCGGCTGCGGCGCGCTCCGTCGAGGCGACGAAGGCGGCGGTCATGGCATCCATGTCGGCGCGGGTCATGGCGCGGGGCAACTGGTTCTGCACGCCGTAGGCCACGGCGCTGGCCGAGAGCAGCGGCCAGTTGCCGTCGTGCAGGGGCTCGTCCATCTGTTCCCAGCCCAGTTGGGTCGAGCCCTTGGGTCCGCTGTGGCCCAGCTGCAGGCCGATCTTCGCGCTGCTGTTGGCGTGGGTAAAAACCACGATGCGTTGCAATGCGGCTTGCTGTTGGTCGTTCCACAGGCCGGGACAGCCGGGGGTGATCCGGCCTTCGGGCGTGGGACTGGTCATTTCGACCATGACCAGCGCAGCGCCGCCGACAGCGCGTGCGCCCAGGTGCATCAAATGCCAGTCTCCCACCACGCCGTCAATGGCCTTGTACTGCGCCATCGGCGAAACCACGATGCGGTTTTTCAGTTCGCAGCCGCGCACCACCAGTGGCAAGAGCATGGGCGGTATCGGGTGCCGGCCGGGCGTTGTGTCGGGGGCGGCCTGGGCTTGAAGCCACGACTCGTAGCCTTCGAGCCACTTCGCGTCGCGCAGTCGCAGGTTTTCGTGGCTGATGCGCTGGCTGCGTGTGAGCAGGGAGTAGGTGAACTGCTGGATGTCCATGCCGGTGTAGCGGTCCACGTGCTCGAACCACTCGGTGGAGTTGCGCGCCGCGTTCTGGATCTTCAGCACCTCGACGCTGCGGCGGGCTTCGTAGCCGTTCAGCACGGCGCGCAGGTCGGCGTTGTTGTGGCGGCCGAACTCGTCGGCCAGGTCGATCGCATCTTCCAGCGCCAGCTTGGTGCCGCTGCCGATGGAGAAGTGGGCCGTGTGGGCCGCGTCGCCCATGAGCACGATGGGAATGCGCCGGTCGGGGTCCGGCGCCGGGCCGCCCCAAGCCGGACCAGCCCCCTCCGCAGGGGGCAGCGACCCGCGCAGCGGCGGAGCGTGGGGGTGAGCCATCGCCTGCCAGTGCACCCAGGTGTGGCAAATCACGCGCGGGAACTGGATCCAGCTGGCCGAGCCGCGCAGGTGCTTGGCGTTGGTGATGAGGTCGTGGCCGTCGAGGTATTTGGCGAACAGGCGCTGGCAGAAAGCGATGCCCTCGGACTGGCTCATGGCATCGATGCCGTGGGCTTTCCACACCGATTCCGGCGTTTCGACGATGAAGGTGGAAGTGTCGGCGTCGAACTTGTACGCATGCGCCTGAAACCAGCCGTGCTCGGTCTGTTCGAAGGCGAAGGTGAAGGCGTCGAAGGTTTTCTTCGTGCCGAGCCAGACGAAGCGGCACAGGCGGGTGTCGATGTCGGGCTGGTAGCTGCTGGCGTAGCGCGTGCGGATGCGGCTGTTCAGGCCGTCGCTGGCGATCACGAGGTCGGCCTGGTATTGCCGGGCCAGCGCCTGGTCGTCCGTGACGTCGGTTTCGAACACCAGCTTCACGCCCAGCGCCAGGCAGCGCTCCTGCAGGATGTTGAGCAGACGCTTGCGGCCGATGCCACAAAACCCATGACCGCCCGAACGCACGCTCTGGCCCTTGAAGAAGACCTCGATGTCATCCCAGTGGTTGAAGGCGTCACCGATCAGCTGGGCCGACTCCGGGTCGGCCCGCTGCAGGTTCTGCAGGGTCTGGTCGGAAAAAACCACGCCCCAGCCGAAGGTGTCGAACGGGCGGTTGCGTTCGACCACGGTGACCGTCAGCGATGGATCGCGCCGTTTCATGAGCAGCGCGAAGTACAGACCGGCAGGACCACCGCCAATGCACAGGATGCGTTGCAACGCTCGGTTCGAAGGATTCATGCCTGATTAGTTTAGACATGAAATAGTTGCCGCCAACCGGGAAAACCCGAGCCCGCTGCTTCAGTGCAAGAATGGGGTGTGTATGAACGAGGTTTCAGGAGATTTTTTTATGTCCCTCTACCGTTTCAAGTCCCGCGAGACCGGTGATCTGGTGATGTTGCAACCGCATGGCCAGCGCATTCTGGAGATCCTGGGCAAGGACATCACCAGTGGCATCATTCAGCCGGCAGAGATGCCGGCCGCCATGGACGCGATCAAGGCGGCCGTGGTGGCTGAGGAGGCCGAGCAAAAGCGTTTGCGTGAAGAAGCGCAAGCCCAGGGTGAGGTGCCACCCGACTTTGATGCCGTGTCTCTGCGCCTGCGCAGCACCCCTTTTGTCGAAATGCTGCAGCGCTGCGCGAAGGCCCAAGTCGAAATCGTCTGGGGCGTGTGACCAGAACTGCAGGGCCCTGCGCCATGCAGCGCCCCCGTCAGGCCTCAGTCGACCTTGGCGCCTGAGGCCTTGACCACGCCGGCCCACTTCTTGATTTCGGCGTCAATGAGCTGAGCAAACGCCTCGGGCGTGTTGCCCCCGGGCATGGCGCCGAGCGCCAGCAACCGTTCCTTGATGGCTGGGGTACCCAGTGCCTTGGCGGTTTCCTGTTGCAGACGGGCGACGATGTCGGGCGGTGTGCCGGCCGGGGCCAGCAAACCGAACCAGGAGCTGGCTTCAAAGCCGGGCAACGGACCGGCTTCGGCCACGGTGGGCAAGTCGGGCAAGCTGGCTGTCCGGGTGGCGCTGGTCACGGCAAAGGCCTTGAGGCTGCCTGACTGTATGTGGGGCATGGCCGAGGGCAGGTTGTCGAACATCACGTCCATCTGGGCGCCCAGCATGTCTTTCATGGCGGGCCCGGACCCTTTGTAGGGGATGTGGGTCATGAAGATACCCGTGCGCGATTTGAACAGCTCGCCCGCGAGGTGGATGGACGTGCCGTTGCCGCTGGAGGCCATGTTCAGTTGACCGGGGTGTGCTTTGGCGTACTTGACAAAATCGGGGACGGACTGGATACCCAGTGCCTTGGCGCGCTGGGTGTTCATGATCATCACGTTGGGCACGCCGGCCACCAGTGTGATGGGTGCGAAATCTTTCTGGGGATCGTAGGACAGCTTGCTGTAGAGCGACTTGTTGATGCCGTGGGTACCGACGGTGCCCATGAGCAAGGTGTAGCCATCGGGCGCCGCCTTGGCCACAGTATCGGCGCCGATGTTGCCGCCCGCCCCGCCTTTGTTCTCGATCACCACCGGCTGAACCAGCGCCTGGCTGAGCTCGGGGGCCAGAACGCGGGCCAGAAGATCGGTTGTCCCACCCGGGGAAAACGGTACGACGATGCGCAGCGGTTTGGACGGCCAGGCGGTTTGCGCCCAAGTGGTGCCAGCGCACCCGAGGGTGGCACTGGCGAGAGCCACCAGGATCAGGTGTCTGCGGGAAGGGCGACGGGATTCGGATGATTGGGGCATGGGGCTGAAGTTGGTGAGGTAACAGGGGCGCCAATGCCTGCACAGCCAGGCGAGTGCCCGCTTGCAGCCGGTTGGCTTTTCCCATGCTATCCATGACCTTGCGCCGTGCCATGCTGGAAAACACGCAGTGCCATGAAAAAAAGCCCGGGGCACAGGGCCTCGGGCTTTCGTCAGCGAGCGCTGGGTGGGTCGATCTCAGGGGCCAAACATGGCATTGGGCAGTGCCAGGGTGATCGATGGCACGTAGGTCACCAGTGCCAGGAAGACCATCAACACCGCCAGCCAGGGCAAAGCGGCTCGGGTCACCTGCATCAGGGTCATCTTGGTCACGCCGGCGGTCACGAACAGGTTCAGGCCCACGGGAGGCGTCACCATGCCGATCTCCATGTTCACCACCATGATCACACCCAAGTGAATCGGGTCGATGCCCAGCTGGGTGGCGATGGGGAACAGAATGGGCGCAAGGATCAGGATCACGCCGGTGGGCTCCATGAAGGCGCCGGCCACCAGCAAGAGCACGTTGACCACGATCAGGAACATCCAGGGCGACATGCCGACCGCCAGAATGCTCTCGGCAATGGTTTGCGGAATGCGCTCGGTGGTGAGCACGTGGGCAAACAGCAATGCGTTGGCGACGATGAACATCAGCATCACAGTGGTCTTGGAAGACTCCAGGAACACCTCGGGCAGGTCTTTGAAGCCCAGGTCGCGGTAGATGAACACGGCCACAAACAGGGCGTACACCGCAGCCACGGCAGCGGCTTCGGTGGGGGTGAACACCCCACCGTAGATACCGCCCATGATGATGCCCAGCAGCGCCAGGCCCCACATGGATTCACGGAACGAGCGCAGCACTTCGCGCAGTGGCGCCTTGGGTGGCGGTGTGAGCTGCAGCTTGCCCGCGCGCCACCACACTGCCGCCATCAGCATCAGGCCGAGCAGGATGCCGGGAACCACGCCCGCCATGAACAGTCGGCCCACCGACACTTCGGTCACAGCCGCATACACCACCATCACGATCGAGGGCGGGATCAGGATGCCCAGCGTACCGGCGTTGCAGATCACACCCGCAGCAAACTCTTTCGTGTAGCCGTTTTTCACCATGCCGGCGATCACGATGGAGCCGATGGCCACCACCGTGGCCGGGCTGGAGCCCGACAGCGCCGCGAACAACATGCAGGCGAACACCCCCGCGATCGCCAGCCCGCCGGGGAAATGCCCGACGCAGGCAATCGAAAAATCGATGATCCGCCGCGCCACGCCGCCCGTGGACATGAAGCTCGAGGCGAGGATGAAGAACGGGATCGCCAGCAGCGTGTAGTGCCCGGCCATCGCCTGGAAAAGCGTCTG
>JBFHEQ010000197.1:0-6606 GCA_041584075.1 Hydrogenophaga sp. | reverse complement strand
TTCCACGCATTGCCGGTCAGGTTGCTCACCACCACATCCAGCATGCGGGCATCGCCTTGCACCACAAGACCCGCTTGCACATCGACATGGACGGCGCGACCGGGCTCGGCCGCCATCAGGTCCGCCAGGCGCCGCCGAACCAGCTCCGACAGGTCAACAACCGAAAGCTCGAGGTCATGCCGCGCGCTGTGCGTGAGCGTGAGGATGCCCTCGATCAGGTTCTTCATGCGCACGATCGCTGAAGCGATCTTGTCCAGGTGGCGCAGCGCTTCATCGGGCAGGTCTGCGCCGTGCTCCTCGCGGAGCAAGTGCAGAAACCCGTCCATGGCGCGCAATGGCGCCCTGAGGTCGTGCGACACGGTGTACGCGAAGCTGTCCAGCTCATGGTTGGCCTGAGTCAGCTGGGCCGTGCGTTCGGCCACTCGCTGCTCCAGGTGGCGGTGCAGCGCCCGGATTTCTGCTTCAGCGCGTTTGCGCTCGGTGAGGTCGATGGCGTAGACGAGGCGGGCCAGGGGCTTGCCTTGTTCGTCGTGCACCACCGTCACATCGAGCGACACCGGGAAGCGGCTCCCGTCTTTGCGCATGTGCTCACATTCGAGGATGAAATGCGGAAGGGCTTGCAGATCTGCGAACCGGTCTTTGACGCATGCGAGGCTCTCGGGCGATTGGATTTGTGACATGTGCATGCCCACCACTTCTTCCGGCGTGTAGCCTCTGGACCGGGCATACGCGGTGTTGGCCGCCAGAATGGTGTCGGTGGTGGCATCCCCGATCGCCAGGTCGAGTTGGGCATACTGGAAGGCATCGGCCCAGAGCCGCAGGCGGCTTTCGGTCGTGCGCTGTTCGGTGAGGTCGACAAAGCTCGACAACATGCCGTCGGCCAGCAAGATACCCTGGACCTGCACGAGTTTGACCTGACCGTCCTTGGCGGTGATACGGAACTCACCCGAACGCAGCGCCCGCCTCTCCATACCGGGGTTTTCTCCGGGCATGCCCCAGATGCGCGCCACACGTTGCCGGTCTTCGGGGTCTGGGTAGGCTCGCTCCATCCACGCAGACAAGTTGGGCACGTCGGCCATGGTGTAGCCAAACAGGGCTTCGAACGCTGCGTTCTGGGCCACGATATCCCCGTTTGGGTCGGTCAGCCGCATGCCGATGGGCGCATGCTGGAACAAGCTCTGGAAGCGCACTTCGCTGGCTTTGTCGTGCCTGACGGTCTCCTCCAGCAAAGTTTTGGCTTCCCGGACTTCGTGGATGTCGAGCTGGTCCGGGGTGGGTTCCATGTGCGTGAGCGATGCCATGGCTGCTTGCAGCCGCCGGCTGCCAGCCCAGCCGACGAGGGAACCCAAGGCGGTGGTGACCAGCAGCAGCAATCCCAGTGCCCCCCCGTAGGTCAACAGGGGCGGCAAACGCGCATCGCTGGGAATCTGCAGCCTGACCGCCCACTGCGTGATCGTGGATGGCACCACCACGGTGCCCGCCTCGCCCTGATCGGCTGCGGGCTCGAACGTTTCAGGCATTCGTTGTGCCAGGGTCTGTCCTGTTCCGTCGGTCAGCGTCAAGGCCCAGCCCGGCGGCAGGTAGAAGCCGTCCAGCAAGGTTTGAAACGTGACCACCTCGATCGGGCTGATCACGGCGTGGGTTGCCTGTCCGCCGCGCACACAGGGCACGGAAACGGCCACCACCGTACGCTGGGTGATAGCGCTGGCGACGGCGTCCCCGACAGCGGGCTTGAGGGTTTGCAGACTGGCAGGGAGCGCCCGGAAGCCCTTGGGTTGAGGCGACAGTGGCAAGGGCGCTCCCCAGGACGCCTGTGTGTGGATCCACATGGGATAGGGCGGCGCTGCATCCACGACGACGATGTCCATGCCGAGCAGGGCTTTCAATGCGCTGGCTTCCTGGTACAGCGCAAATCTCTGGTCAGGCGTGTCCAGGCGGGTCGTCTGGGCGAAGGCGGTGAGGGCGCTGATATGCGCTTGCAAGTGTTGGTCAACCGCGTCGGCAAAATTGCTCGCGATCCGCTGGGCCTGCTGGTTTTGTGCCGCGTTTGACGAAGTCACGTTGTCGTAGGTCAACCAGGCAGCCAGCAGCAGCAAAGGCAGGGCCGAGAGCGCGTACAGGCGCAAGAGGTAGCGCCTGAGCGAAATGCCCCTCGATGTCTGTGCTGGTTCAGGCATGCGAGTCAAAGGATTCATGCAGTGACGGGGCTTGTTCGTTCAACATACCCGTAGGGGTTATCAGGGGCGGTCCAATGGATCCTACCGGAATGCGAAGACAGAGGATGCAGGGAAAACGAAGGGAAAAAGAGGGGGAAGCGCAGAAACTTCGCTCGGTTTGGCCTGAAAACGCCATGGCTTCAGCGGCGTTGGGGAAAATGGAAAATGCCTGAGGGATGGTGTTCAAAATTCCCGCCGTGCGCTGCGAGCAATGCGCTTCCCGGGGCGGTTGAGGTGTATTTTCACCAAGCAATTGCTTGCTAAAAATAAACCGGACTGCTATCGTTCCGGCATGACGAATGCCCCTTTGCTCGAAGACAAACCCGTGCGGCCCCGTGGTCGCCCACGCAAGACGGTCGATGAGCGCGACGAAGGCAACCGGCGCCAGGAGCTCTTGTCGGCTGCGGCGCGCCTTTTCAGGCACCGGGGGTTTGCCGCCACCAGCACGCGCGACATTGCCGCCGCTGCTGGCATGCAGGCCGGATCGCCGTTTTACCATTTTGAAAACAAGCAGATGTTGCTGGCGGCCGTGATGCAAGAAGGCATGCACAGTGCTTTGCAGCGGCAGACCCAGGCGCTGTCGGCGCTGCCCGAAGGCGCCTCTGCGGCCGAGCGCTTGCGGGCGCTCGTGCGCAACCATTTTGAGGTTTTGCTGGGCACCGACAGCGATTTTGTCCCGGTGATGCTCTATGAATGGCGCACACTCGATGCCACGCAGACAGAAGCTGTCAACGCCCTCAAAGCCCGGTACGAGGCTGCCTGGGTGCCGGTGTTGCAGCAACTGCACGCCAGCGGGCACCTCACAGGCGACCCGGGCCTGGTCCGCATGATGTTTTTCGGGGCCATGAACTGGTCCGTGCAGTGGTACCAGGCGCCCGATCCGGCGGCGAAACGCATTCCGGCAGGGCATGCCCATCCACCACGCCATCACGCCACGCTCGACGATTTGACCACCACTGCCTTGCAACTGTTCCTGAAAGCCGCTGCGTGAGCGCCGCCCCGCAGCGGGGCCCCCGCCAGAACGAACCGACCCTCACCGGACCCACCTTCCATTTATGACCGCAAAGACCCAGCCGCTGCCCACCGAGTTTGAACCCGGATTCATCGAAGGCCTCAAGCACATCTTCGAAGAAAAGATCGTCTTCAACCAGGTACTGGGCCTCACCATCACCCAGCTCAAGCCCGAGCGGGTCATTGCCACCATCGCCATGAAACCCGAGTTGATCGGCCACTACGCCCACAACCGGCTGCATGGGGGCGTGATCAGCGCCGGGCTGGATGCCATGGGTGGCCTCGCCTGCATGGCCGCCATCGGTGCACGCCACATGGACGAAACACCCGAGCAGCGGTTGCTGCGCTTTGGCAAGCTGGGCACCATCGATCTGCGGGTGGACTACCTGCGACCGGGGGTCGGGGCACATTTTGAGTTGCGCGCCGAGGTGATGCGTCTGGGCTCTCGCGTCGCCTCCACGCGCATGGAGTTTTTCGGCGCGGACGGCAAGTTGCTGGCCTGTGGCTCTGGTGCCTACATCGTGTCGTGAGCAGCCAAACCATGCGCGAAGACACCGGGGTAGGGTGGGCGCAGACGCAGCGGTCTCGCCTGTGGCGCCTGTGCACGCTGTTCTGGGCCTCGCCCTATTCCTTGCTGGGCTTGCTGCTCTGCGCACCCGCCTGCGCCATGGGCGCGCACCTTCGTCGTGTGAACGGGGTGCTGGAGGCCACCTTGCCGCCGCGCGCGGGTTGGAGGGGATGGCGGCGGTTCCTGCCGTTTTCGGCGGTCACGCTGGGCCATGTGGTCATCGCGGTCAATCCCGGGGAGCAAGAGCGCTTGCGTGCCCACGAGCGCGTGCATGTCCGCCAGTACGAGCGCTGGGGGCCGCTGTTTGTGCCCGCCTACCTGGGTTCGGGTCTCGTGCTCTGGCTGCGCGGGCGCGACCCCTATTGGGACAACCCTTTTGAAGTGGAGGCCCGGCGCCTGGGGGGCTGCTGAGCCCGCCAGACGCGGTGGCGGCCGCTGTCGTCAGTGCGGCACGATGGGCACGTCGCGAGGAATCGGCCGGGGCTTGCCGTGGTCGTCGATGGCCACATAGGTCAGGCTGGCCTCGGTCACCTTGACGTAGGCACCCTGGGCGCGGAACCGTTCGGCGAACACCTCCACCTGCACCGTGATCGAGGTGTTGCCAATGCGCTCCACATGGGCAAAAAAGCTCAGGATGTCACCGACCCGGACCGGCTGCTTGAAGATGAACTGGTTCACCGCCACCGTGGCCATGCGCCCCTGGACATGGCGCGCCGGCAGCACGGAGCCGGCCAGGTCCACCTGGGCCATCACCCAGCCGCCAAAGATGTCGCCGTTGGCGTTGCAGTCGGCGGGCATGGGGATGACCTTGAGCACGAGCTCACGGTCGGCGGGAAGGGCACTTTCAGGGCGGGGGCTGGTTTCGTCGGTCATGGGCACAATGGAGTGTCAACAGCCCGCCATTGTCCTGCATGCGCTCCTCTTCTGCTTCGTCCCGTCCCGCCGTCACCCAGAGCGCCGCTGAGCGCGCGCTTGAAATCCGGCAGCGCCGCTCCGACTGGCAAACCCTGTCGCGCCTGTTGCCCTACCTGTGGGAATACAAATGGCGCGTGGCAGCGGCGCTCACCTTCATGGTGGGGGCCAAGATGGCCAACGTGGGTGTGCCCCTCTTGCTCAAGCAGCTGGTCGACGCCATGACCATCAAACCCGGCAGCGTGGAAGCCCTGCTGGTGGTGCCGGTGGGGTTGCTGGTGGCCTACGGCGGCTTGCGTTTGTCGACCTCGCTGTTCACCGAGCTGCGGGAACTCATCTTCGCCAAAGCCACCGAAGGGGCCACGCGCAGCATTGCCCTGCAGGTGTTTGGCCACCTGCACAACCTCAGCCTGCGCTTCCACCTCGAGCGCCAGACCGGCGGCATGACGCGCGACATCGACCGCGGCACGCGGGGTGTGCAGTCCCTCATCTCCTATTCGCTCTACAGCATCTTTCCCACGCTGATCGAAGTGACCATGGTGCTGGTGCTGCTGGGCACGCAGTTCGACATGGGTTATGTGTGGATCACACTGGGTGCGCTGGTGCTGTACGTCACCTTCACAGTGAAAGTGACCGAGTGGCGCACGCATTTTCGCCGCGAGATGAACGAGCTGGAGTCCGCCAGCCAGACCCGTGCCATCGACTCGTTGCTCAACTTTGAAACCGTCAAATACTTCAACAACGAGGCCTTCGAGACCCGGCGCTACAACGAAGCGCTGGAGAAACTACGCCTGGCACGCATCAAGAGCCAGACCACGCTGTCGCTGCTCAACACCGGGCAACAGCTGGTGATCGCCGTGGCCCTGGTGTGGATGCTGTACCGCGCCACGCAAGGTGTGGCGTCGGGCGCCTTGACGCTGGGCGATCTCGTGATGATCAACGCCTTCATGATCCAGCTCTACATCCCGCTGGGCTTTCTGGGTGTGCTGTACCGCGAGATCAAGCAGAGCCTGACCGACCTGGACAAGATGTTTGTGCTGCTGGAGAAAGAGCGGGAAATTGCCGATGCGCCGGACGCAGCCGATCTGGTGCTGGACGGGCCGCCCACGGTGCGGTTCGACAACGTGCGTTTTGCCTATGAGCCCGAGCGCGAGATCCTGCACGGCGTGAGCTTCGATATTCCGGCGGGCAAAACGGTCGCGGTGGTCGGGCCGTCGGGCTCGGGAAAATCGACACTGGCACGCCTGCTGTACCGTTTCTACGATGTTTCGAATCACGATGACACCGGACCACAAGGGCAGGGCCGCATCACCATCGACGGGCAGGACATCCGCGAGGTGACGCAGACCAGCGTGCGCCAGGCCATCGGCATCGTGCCGCAAGACACGGTGCTGTTCAACGACACCATCGAGTACAACATTCTGTACGGGCGCCCTGAGGCCGGGCATGAGGCTGCGGTGGCGGCGGCCAAGGCGGCCCACATCCACAGTTTCATCGAGCGCCTGCCCAAGGGCTACGCCACCATGGTGGGCGAGCGGGGCCTGAAGCTCTCGGGCGGTGAAAAGCAGCGGGTGGCGATCGCTCGCACCCTGCTCAAGAACCCGCCCATCGTGATCTTTGACGAAGCCACATCGGCCCTGGATTCGGCCAACGAGCGGGCCATTCAGGCCGAGCTGCGCACCGCAGCGCGCAACAAGACTTCGCTGGTGATCGCGCACCGTCTGTCGACTGTGGTCGACGCGCACGAAATCCTGGTGCTGGTGAATGGCGAGGTGGTGGAGCGCGGGCGGCACGCGGACCTCGTTTCTCGCGAGGGCGGGGTGTATGCGGGGATGTGGGCTTTGCAGCAGTCTTCTTCGGATTGAGGCTTTTGCAGGCCGGGTCTCGGCCCGGCGGCCG
>JBFHEQ010000196.1:0-6627 GCA_041584075.1 Hydrogenophaga sp. | reverse complement strand
CCTTTGCCGAAGAGCGCCACTTCAACCTGTACCGGGACGCCGGTCATCTGGTCTTCACTTTGCTCGGTGAGAGCGGCAATTCGCTCACCGAGGCCGAAGCACACGCGCTGCCCAAGGAACGCCGGGCCGAAATCGACCTGGCCGAACAGGAGTTGCGCGAGGCCATCGCACAGTTTCTCGAAAAGACCCGCCCCATGATGGCGGCCTTGAACGAGGGGCTCGCCGCCTTGCAACGCCAGACGGTCAAACCCCTGCTGGATCACGAGCTGCAAGCCATCCGTTCCAGCCTGAAAAAACAGATCAAGGATTCGGTCAAGCTCGGCTCATACCTCGACCAGGTGGAACACGACGTGATGGAAAACCTGTCGCTCTTCATCGCGACCGACGGGGAAGACGAGGTGCGCCAGGCTGCATTGGCGGAGTTGCTGGCGCGTTACCGCATCAACGTGGTGGTCGACAACGCTGGCCTCAACGGAGCCCCGGTGATCGTTGAAGACAACCCCAGCGCACATGCCCTGTTTGGCAGCATCGAATACCAGGCAGCAGAAGACGTGCTCATGACCGATTTCATGCGCGTGCGCGCGGGGAGCCTGCTCAAGGCCCATGGTGGCTACCTGATCGTGCAACTGGCCGACCTCGCGGCAGACGAAGCCGCATGGGCCCGGATGCGGCGTTTTTTGCGCACCACCCAGGCCCAGATCGAAGAGCCCGGCAGTGCCGCCATGCCCATGGCCGTCGTGTCCATGCGCCCCGAAACAGTGAACGTGGATGTCAAGATCATCCTCATCGGCTCGGACGAGCTCTACTACACACTGATGGAGGCGGACCCGGAAGTGGCCCGGCGTTTTGGTGTCAAGGTGGATTTTGCCGAAAGCTTCCCCGCCAACGACAGCACACGCAAAGCCACGGCCGTGTTCATCGCGCGCACCTGCCACAAGCTGGGTCTGCCGCAGTTCACGGCCGGCGGCGTGGCGCGGTTGCTGGAAACGACGCACCGAGAGGTCGACGACCAGACCCGCCAAAGTGCCATCTTTGCGCACACTGAAAGCCTGCTGGCCGAAAGTGCCATGTTGTGCCGACAACGCGGAGCCCAACTGGTCGAGGCCACGGACGTGGAAGGCGCCCTGGTCGCGCGCCGCATGCGCCACGACTACCCCGAGCAGCGCCTGCTTGAATCGATCCGCGACGGTATTCGCCTCATCTCCACGCAGGGCAGCCGCGTGGGCCAGCTCAATGGCCTGACACAAATCGACCTGGGTGACTGGCGGTTTGGCCTGCCCATCCGAATCACGGCCCGAACCCATGCAGGTGACCAGGGCCTGCTCAACATCGCGCGCGAAGTGGAGATGTCTGGTCCCATCCACGACAAGGGCGTACTGATCCTGCATGGCTACCTGAGTGGCCTGTTTGGCCACCTGGCCCCTCTGGCCATGAACGCCTCCGTGGTGTTCGAGCAAGAATACAGCGGTGTGGAAGGCGACTCCGCCTCGTGCGCGGAGCTGTTCACACTGCTCTCGTCGCTGGCCAACGCACCACTGGATCAGGGCATCGCCGTGACTGGGGCGCTCAACCAGCACGGCGAGGTGCTTCCTGTGGGGGGCATCAATGAAAAAATCGAAGGTTGGTACCGGGTGTGCCTATCGGCCGGTCTCAGCGGCCACCAGGGGGTGTTGATACCTTCACGCAACGTGCACCACCTGATGCTGGACCCCGAGATCGTGGCAGCCGTCGAAACCGGCCAGTTTCACATCCACACCGCCGAACACGTGCTCGAAGGCCTCGCACTGCTCACGGGCCCGCATGCCCCCACAGGGGCGGCAGACCCCGAGCACTCCGTGAAAGGCGTACTGAACCGGGCTGAACACACGTTGAACGGCTACCGCCGCGCCTGCCAGGAGGCCCGGCCCTATGGGGCGCCCAGTGGGCGCCCATCCCCTGCCGCATGACCCCAAAACCCCACCGCGACTGCGCCTGCAAAAAAAGTCGGGAGGGGCGGAATTTGGCGGGAATTTTTTCAGCCTTTAGACTTCCCACTACAGATATTCATTTGCAACCCTGAGAAAAGGAGCCCCGCCGCATGTTTGGAACCACCACTGTTCGCCCATTTTTGATCGCCGTCGGTCTTTGTCTGGCCACCCTGACCAGCGCGCAGGCGCAGAGCATGGTCAGCATCAAGGGCAGCACCGTCAATATGCGCACAGGCCCGGATACCAGCACGGAAGTGATGTGGGAACTCAAGCGGGGCTACCCACTCAAGGTGCTCCAGCGCAAAGGCCGCTGGTACCAAGTGGTGGACTTTGAGGGCGATCGTGGCTGGGTGGCCCGCTCTTTGACCGGCCGCTCACCCCACTTCGTGGTGAAGTCCAAGACCGCCAACATGCGCAAGGGCCCCGGCACCAACCACGCCATTGTGGGCAAAGCCGAATACGGCGAATTGCTGCGCACCAGCGCCAAGCGCAGCGGCTGGGCGCATGTGGTGCGCTCCGACGGCAAAAAAGGCTGGATCTCGCAAAAGTTGCTCTGGGGCTGGTAAGCCAACACATCCCGCCGATCTTCCATAAGAAAAAGCAGGCCGAAGCCTGCTTTTTTTATGGGTATTCAGCGCTGACGCGCACCGATCATGGTCATCGCATCACAACGTCGCTGCCGTGATCGCCCCACCTTCGCCCGAGGACTCGGCGTTTTGCGGCACCATGGCGCCAATGATGTCGTTCATGCTCAGGACCCCCAGGTGCTTGCCCTTGGCGGTCACCACGTTGGCGGCCTCCTTGCTGTCACCGCTCAACAGACGGGCCACCTCTTCGATGACCAGGCTCGGATCCACATCCGGACCGTCCACCCGGGCACCGGGCTGCATCAGGGTGCGGCTGCGGATCACACGGCCACGGTTCACATCGCGCACAAAGCTCTCGATGTAATCGTCAGCCGGCTTCAACACGATCTGCTGACCCGTGCCCTGTTGCACCACTTCGCCGTCTCGCAGAATGGCAATCCGGTCGCCCAGGCGCAGCGCCTCATCGAGATCGTGGGTGATGAACACAATGGTCTTGCCGATTTCTTGCTGCAGATCGAGCAACACGCTTTGCATGTCACTGCGGATCAACGGGTCAAGCGCTGAAAACGCTTCATCCATCAGCAGGATGGGGGCGTCGTTCGACAGCGCACGGGCCAGGCCCACACGTTGCTGCATACCGCCCGAGAGTTGGTTGGGGTAGTTGTCTTCGTAGCCTTTCAGACCCACCCGCTCCAGCCACTTGACCGAGCGCTCACGCCGCTTCTTGCTGGACAAACCTTGCACTTCCAGACCGTATTCGGCGTTTTCCAACACCGTGTAGTGTGGGAACAGCGCAAACTTCTGGAACACCATGGCGGTCTTTTCCCGCCGGAAACGCAGCAACTGGTTGTGGTTCATCTTCACCACATCCTCCGTGCCCGCAATCACTTCACCCGAGGTGGGTTCGATCAAGCGGTTGATGTGGCGGATCAGCGTGCTCTTGCCCGACCCTGAGAGGCCCATCACCACCTGAATACCGCCAGCGGGCATGTCGATGTTGATGTCGCGCAAGCCCAGCACATGGCCATGCTCGTCGCGCAACTCCTGCTTGGTCATGCCGTTCTGGACCCGCTCGAGGTACTGCTCCGGGGTTGGGCCGAAGATCTTGTAGAGCTTGCGAATTGAAATGCCAATGCTGCTGGCCGGCGCTTCAGCGCTCGTTGTTGCCGCCGATGCAGCGGTTTTTGGATCAACCATGGACCACCTCCAGGTGTTTTTGCAGGCGCTTGCCGTAGGCTTGCGACACGCGGTCAAAGATGATGGCGATGCCCACAATGGCCAGGCCATTGAGCACACCCATGGTGAAATACTGGTTGGAAATCGCCTTCAACACCGGCTGGCCCAGGCCCTGGACACCAATCATGGAAGCGATCACGACCATGGCCAACGACAGCATGATGGTCTGGTTCACACCGGCCATGATGGTCGGCAGCGCCAGCGGCAGCTGAACCTTGCTCATCTTTTGCCAGGTGGAAGCACCAAACGCATCAGCTGCTTCCAGCAAATCCTTGTCCACCAGGCGAATACCCAGGTTCGTGAAGCGGATCACCGGCGGAATCGCATAAATGACAACGGCGATCACGCCCGGCACGCGGCCGATACCCAGCAGCATCACCACGGGAATCAGGTACACGAAGCTGGGCATGGTCTGCATGACATCCAGCGTCGGAAGAACCAGCTTCTGAAGCCGGTCCCAGCGGCTCATCATGATGCCAATGGGCAGACCCAGCGCCAGCGCAACCAGGGTACAAACGAAAATCATCGAAATGGTTTTCATCGTGTCGTCCCACATGCCGAAGTAGCCAATGGCCAGCAGGGTCAACACGGTGCCGATGGTGATCTTGGTCGAGCGGGACGCCAGCCAGGCGATCAAGGCGATCACGCCAACCACAATGGGCCAAGGCGTTTGCGTCAGCAAGCGCTCAGAAAACAGCAGGAAATCACGCAGCGGGTCAAACAGGCGCTCCAGCGGCTCACCATATTCGCGGGTGAATCCTCGGAAAACACCGTCAATACCGCGACGCATGGCACTCAGGGTATCCGAGCCCAGCGAGGGAAATTCAGTCAGCCAAGACATATGGCTCCTTGTTGTGGATATGAAAATGGCGACAAGAAACCCCGTTCATGAGGCTTCAGTCGCCATACCAGGCCCTCGTCAATCAGACGGGAGCAGACAGTCGCCAGCAATTGGCAAGATCAGAGGCCGGCCTTGACTTTCTCGGCGACCTCGGGTGACACCCAACCGGCCCACACTTCAGGCTGCGTCTTCAGGAAATGGGCTGCACCATCCGCACCCGTGGCCTGGTTGTCACTCATCCACGACAACAGGGCATTGACCGTGGCATTGTCCCAGCTGCGGGTCTTCAAGTAGTCCACCGCTGGACCACCAGCCTTTTCGAAGCGGTCCGTGACCACGGTGTAGACATCGGCTTTGGCCCAGTCGGATTTGACGGGCTTGTCACACTCGGCGATCGAGTTGCAGGTCTCCCAGGCTTCTTTGTCGTGGGGAACACCCGCGTCGAGCTTGACCATCTCGTACTTGCCGAGGATGGAGGTCGGCGCCCAGTAATAACCCAGCCAGCCTTCTTTGCGCTCATAGGCCTTGGCGATCGAGCCATCCAGACCAGCGGCCGAGCCGGTATCCAGCAGCACAAAGCCGTTCTTCTCGCCTTCCCAGGCCTTGAACGCGTTGGCCGTGGTGAGCTGGCAATTCCAACCAGACGGGCAGTTGTGCAACGCGCCTTTGCCCTTGTTCTCCGAGGATGGGAACAGCTCGGGGTGCTTCAAGGCATCTTCAATGGTCTTGATGTCCGGGTTGGCATCGGCCACGTACTTGGGAATCCACAGGCCTTCAACGCCGCCATCTTTCAAGGCGAGGGCGCCATAGTGCAGCTTGCCTTCTTTCACAGCCGCATCCAGCGGCTGACGAACAGCATTGATCCAGGCCTCAGGCGCCACATCGGGCTGACCTTTTTCCATCATGGCGGTGAGCGTTGGCATCGTGTCGCCTGGCACCAGCTCCACTTCACAACCAAAGCCTTTGGACAAGATGATCTCGTCGATATTGGCGAGCACTTCGGCCGACTGCCAGTTCATGTTGGCCACGGTGACTTTGCCGCAAGCCTGGGCAGCCGCTTCTGCAACGGGCGCAGCCGCTGGAGCTTCAACGGCGGCTTCTTCTTTTTTGCCACAAGCGGCCAGCAACGCGGCGGCAGCAATCAGGGCCAAGGCAATTTGAGGGGATTTTTTCATCGTTTTCTCCGTCTTCCAAAGGTTGGGCCCAACACGGTTCGCGCCGTGTCGGACATAGTGAACAGTCATTCAACCCACCCACCGTGATCGGATCCGAAAGCGCGCCCAGAAACTCCAGGCTTTCGCGATCGAAACGTGTGGGCTTCGTTCAGTATCAGCCTTTGATTATACAGTTTTATTTAGGATGCAAGCAACTACCTGTGAAATTTCATATAGTCATGCCACCCTCCATACCGAATTTAGTCAGGGTAAAACACCCAGATTCTTGGCTTTTTGATAGTCCGCGCGATCCAGACAGCGGATGATCCACTCATGCGTCAACGGGTTCTCGGCCATCAAGGGCCGCGACGGGCGAGCCCAGTTGAGGACGCTGACGGTACAGAGATCCGCGACCGTGAACCGAGTAGCGGCAAGATATCCGGCACCAATGGCCTGCTGACGCTCCAGATGGCGCTCGATCACCCGCAGCGGGCCCACCAGCCGGCGCTCGGCCGCATCGGCCAGGTCGGGCTTTCGGCGCTCTGCCGGCATGACCATGCGGTGCATCAACACGGTCAAGGCGTCGCTTTCCACCTCGGTCACCGCCCAGAAACTCCACCGCAGCGCTTCGGCGTCTTCGCCCGGGTTGGCCGGCGCGATGCCCTTCCCGTCGGGGATGCCATGGTGACGAGCCAGGTAGAGGGCGCAAGCCATGCTTTCCCAGACCACCACCTCCCCGCCCGGATCGGCCGGGCGCTGGTCCACCACCACCGGGATGTGCCCATTGGGGTTGATCGCCAGAAACTCCGGGGTTCGCGTGCGCCCACCCTGATAATCCAGAT
>JBFHEQ010000195.1:0-6631 GCA_041584075.1 Hydrogenophaga sp. | reverse complement strand
CGTGGCTTCTTCATTCAGACGGGTGAGGCAGCCCTCTTCATTGCAGAAGAACTGCATGCCTGAGATGAACTCGATGCCCATTTTTTCCGATCGAGCCCTCATCGTGGCGGTGGCCTTGTCGAGGTCAGGGTCCAGTCCTTCCTTCAGGCGCAGGGGCGGACGGCGGGTCGGTGGGCCCTTTTTCCACTCTTCCATCAGGATCAAGGGCAGGGCCTTTTGCCAATATGGCACTGCGCCCAGCAAGATGATGCGGGGTACGCCGGCCTTTTTGATTTCAGCGACGGTGGATTCCAGATTGCGCAGGTCGTAGCGTTTGTTGTGCCACCAGGCATAAAGAATGACGACGTCGGGTTTTGACTGCCGGATGGCCTCGATGGAGCTGTCGTTGAGGCTCTGACAAAGAGGACGTGGCTCAATGCCCAGCACTGGCGGGCAGATCGCAGCGGTGCGCTCCCCGAGACCGAATTCGTATTTGCCGGCATCTTGCAGCGCTTTGAATCCGGGGTACAGCGATCCTGCGTGGGAGTCTCCCCATACAAAGATCAGGGGCCGCTTTTTCTCGATACAGAAGTCTTTGTACGCGGAAGCAGGATATTTGTAGTCCAGCATGCAGTCCTTCTCGCGCCAGCCATCGACCACCGCACTTCGTCCGCCGCGGCTCATCATCTCGCGCACGATGTCGGGGAACCGGGAGTCAAAACCGTCATTTTTGTAGGTGGCGAAGCCCGACATGGCAATGACTGCCACCGCTGCGCTGAGGCCCACGGTGGTCGCCCGGCGATTGAACCGCCCGAAACGAATGGGTGTTTCGACCAAGACATAGGTGAGCCAGGCAAGCAAAACACTCAGTGCCAGCCAGCCCAGCTGGGTGGCCGCGCTCGGGGGCTCGATGCTGGTGATGTTCGAAAACGAGATCAAGGGCCAGTGCCACAGGTAGAGAGGGTAGCTGATCAGACCCACCCAGACGAAGGGTTTGCTGCCCAGAATGTGGTGGTTGAACCAGGCCTTGGGCCCGGCACTGATCAAAAGTGCGGTGCCCACAGTGGGCAGCAGGGCCCACCAGCCGGGGAATGTGCGTTCAGGCGTGATGCGGACCAGCACAAGCAAGAGCATGGCCGCGCCGGCCCATGCATAGATGTTGTTGCGTAGCGGATGCCGCTCGGGCAGTTCGTCCGGGCCCTTGCCCCACGCTCCAGGACGAAACACGGCGCCCCAGCCCAGCCGGTAGGTTTGCATGGCGGCCAGCAACGCCCCGATCAGCATTTCCCAGAAACGGGCCAGCGGGTTGTAGAAGGCGGCGGTTGGGTTGTCCTTGACCAGGCCGATGTTGATCGCGAAGGACACCAGAATCAGCACGAACACCACGCGGATGATGTTTCTGCGCCATTTGTGCAGCAGGAACAGCGTGAGGGGCCACAACAAGTAGAACTGTTCTTCGATGGCCAGCGACCACAGATGCAGCAAGGGCTTGTTGGCGGAATTGGCGTCAAAGTAGCCGGCTTCACGCCAGAAGGCCAGATTGGAGACAAACGCGCTGCCGGCGAACACATGTTTGCCCAGTTGTTTGTAGTCCGGAGGGCCAAGCAGGTACCAGCCCATCACCAGCGTGGTGATCAATACGAGCGTCAGCGCCGGGAAGATGCGCTTGATGCGCTTGGCATAGAAGTCGACGAAGCTGAAGCGTTCCTTGCGCAGACCGGCCAGAATGATGGAGCTGATCAGGTAGCCGGAGATGATGAAGAACACGTCCACCCCGACAAAACCCCCTTTGAATTTTTCAGGCAGTGCGTGGTGAAGGATGACCGAGACCACTGCGATGGCTCGCAATCCATCGATATCGGGTCTGTAGTGGGTTCTGTGAAGTGGGGCTGCCATGCAGGGAGGGGGGATTGCCGTCTGACGTCAAAAATGGGAAGGGCGCGCGTTGGTGTGACCAAGGGCGCAGAGAGTTCCCCGCGGTGTGGCGGGGCTGTGTGCTCAGACGTAGAGCTGGCGGGCGATCTTGAGCGCCAGGGTATCGGGCAGATCCACGTCGTCATAGGTGATGACCTGTCCCGGCGCGATCTCTCGGCGAACCACCGCTTGCTGGATCAATCCGATCGGCACATGGTTGGGCACATCTTTGATTTGAGCAGCTTCGCCCCGCACCTGAAAACCGCCAATCGCCCGGTCGATGCGCGTACCGGCTGTGAGCTGGGTCTTGGCGAGACCCACGAGCGAAATGGTGGGCTGGCTGGAGTTGTTGAGCAACACGCCACCGCCGCCCAGAACGCGGCGCAGCGTTTTGACGATTTCGTATTGGCACAAGTGGAACGGCCGCACCAGCACGTAGTACGGACCGTCACCCAGCTTGAGGTAGTTCAGGGCCTTCCATTCCGATTTGTCGTGGGTCCCGACGACAAAAACACCGGCATTGCCCGGCGAGAGCACGTAGTCGGAGATGGCCTGGCCACCCCGTTCAGCCGCTCCTCGGGCCAGATCGATGGCGGCTTTGGTCACATCGTCGGCCTTGGGGCCCTGCATGCCCTGGCAGGTGATGGTGCCGCCGAAGCCGTTGGCCACCAGAGCCTGCTCGATCTGGATTTTGGTGCCGTCGGTGAATGATGTGGTCTGTTCGACGCTGATGCCTTGTTTCCCAGCCCAATAGGCCATTTCTTCGGGTGTGGGTTGGTGGTTGAGGAAGCCCTTCATGTTGCCGTAAACCAGCGGCTTGAAGCCCATCATGATGGCCTCTTCACGCAGGGCTGCAATAGAGCCGGGCTGATCCCCTTCTGCTTCAGTCAGCAAACCTTTGTCCGCGAAGTACGAGCCGGTCGTCACGTGGAACTCGGAATTCATGGTCACCACGGGCTTGCCGGCACGAAGGCACTGGTCGATGACGTCGGTGGCGTGAAGGACGTCGCCGCTGCACTCCACAATCACGTCGGACGTATCAATGACCTGCTGGAGGGAATGGGTCAGGCGATCGGGGAACGGAAAACCCGAGGCGTCGTTGAGCGGGCGGCGTGTGAGTACGGCACTCAGTTGCAAATCCGTCGCGTGGTTGTGGATGAGGCGGGCGAATCCGCTGGCGATGAAGCCGGTGCCTACCAGGCCGATTCGGGAGGTTTTCAGAGTAGTCATGTGGTGTTCAGCGATGCGGCGCCAGCGCGGTTGCGCCGGGCGGGGCAGAGACCAATGTGAGGATCAGAGTTTGCTATCGGTGCCAGTGGCTTCCAGTGGGACGGAGGCAGGTTGGTAGCCACAGACGAGCTCAACCAGCAGTGTTTTGATTGCGTCGATGTCTTTGTACACCATGTGTTGGTCGAGAGCCTCAAGCCGGGAGTGAAGCAGCGTCCACTCGAGGTATTCCTCGTGGGCTTTCATGATCCGCGTGTGCGATGTCGGGCTGGGATCGTTGCCGATCAGGAGCTCTTCGTAGAGCTTTTCACCTGGGCGCAGGCCAGTGATCTGGATTTCTATCTCACCGTCTGGGTGGTCTTCATCGCGAAGGCTGAGACCGGATAGTTCCACCATGCGGATGGCCAGATCCATGATTTTGACCGGGTCGCCCATGTCAAGCACAAATACATCACCGCCTTTGGCCATGGCCCCCGCCTGAATGACCAGTTGGGCCGCTTCTGGAATGGTCATGAAGTAGCGGGTCATTTCAGGGTGGGTCAGTGTGATGGGGCCACCATCGCGGATCTGGCGCCTGAACTTGGGGACCACAGAACCCGACGAACCCAGGACGTTGCCGAAGCGCACCATGGAGAAACGCGTGTTGGGGTGTACCGGGGTGAGGGCTTGCAAGACCATCTCGGCCAGGCGTTTGCTGGCTCCCATGACATTGGTGGGTCGAACGGCCTTGTCAGTGCTGATCAGCACGAAATCGCTGACCCCCATATCGGCGGCGACACGGGCGGTACTCAGTGTGCCCAAGGTGTTGTTGCGGATGCCTTCGACAGGATTGTCTTCGACCAGAGGTACATGTTTGTAAGCAGCGGCGTGGTAAACGGTTTGCGGTTTCCAGCAGGCAAAGACTTCGCGCAAGCGGGTTTCATCGCGTACCGATGCGAGCACCGGCGTGAGCTGGACGGTGTCGTCATCTCTGAGTTTGTCCTGCAATTCCTGGTGGATCTCGTAAAGAGCAAACTCGCTCTGGTCCAGCAACACGAGCGTGGCAGGACGGGCCGTCAGGATCTGCCGGCACAGCTCGCTGCCGATGGATCCACCCGCACCCGTGACAAGCACCACTTTGCCCGCGATGTTTTTGCTGATGAGGATGTGATTGGGGCTGACGGGTTCTCGACCCAGCAGGTCGTCGATGTCGAGCTCGCGCAAGTCGGAGATGCTGACAGTTCCTTGGGCGAGCTCGCTCACGCCTGGCAAGGTGCGCACTTGCACGTGTGCGCTGAGCATGCGCTGGATGAGCTCGTTGCGCCGGTGGCGGCGAGCCGATGGAATGGCCAGGAGGACGGTGGTGACCTGGAGAGAGGCCACCAGTCCTTCCAGGTCGGCAGGGCTGTAAATGGGCAAGCCATTGAGCACATGCCCATGCAGCCGGTCGTCATCGTCCATGAAGCCGATCACCTTCATTTCATGGCTGTTGGCCATGGCTGCAGCCAGTTGGCGGCCCGCGTTTCCGGCGCCATAGATCAAGACGCGTGGCAAACCCATGCCGATCTGGTTGCGGTAGAGGCCGCCTAGCCAGAACCGCGCCAGCATGCGGGAAGCCCCCACGGTGAGCAGCAGGAGCATGGGCTGGATCAAGCCCACGGTGCGCGGAACACCGTCGATACCGATGGCAGAGAACACCGTCGCAAACAGCAGTCCGTAGACGCCGATGGCTTTCATCACCGTGATCAGGGCAGAAAGCCCCGAATACCTGAAAATGGCCCTATAGAAGCCATTGACGATGAAGATGGGGAGAGCGATGCTCAAGGAAACAGCCACCGCCCAGAGCGGTTGCCAGTAGCTGTCACCCGAAATTTTCACCCATTCGCCAAGGCGCAGGTAGTAAGACAGCCAGACGGTGAGAATGCACAGCGATGCATCAACCAGCACGACCACGACCCGTTTGGCGGGTCGTGGCATGGCCAGTATGGGCAGTGCAAATCGGGTCAGCATGGTGTGAGGTCAGGTCTGCTTCAGTGTGCGACGCCCTGGCGGACGAGAACTCGCCAAACGGTCAGAAACAGGATGCGCAGATCGAACAGGAATGAACGCTTCCGGAGATACTCCACATCCAGTGCCACTTTCTGCGGGATAGGCAATTCGTCGCGGCCATTGATTTGAGCCCAGCCCGTGATACCCGGCATCAAGCGGTGCACGCCGTGCTGGGTGCGCAATTCAATCAGGTCATCCTGGTTGAAGAGCGCGGGGCGCGGTCCAACCAGACTCATGTCGCCTGTCAGGATGCTCCACAACTGGGGTAGCTCGTCCAGGCTGCTCTTGCGAAGAAACGATCCGATGGGGGTGAGGCAGGCGTCGGGATCGGGCAACAAGTGGGTGGCCACGGCGGGGGTATCGATTCTCATGCTGCGAAATTTTGGCATGCGGAATATTCGGTTGTTTTGACCGACCCGGTCGCTCCAGTAGAGTGCGGGACCGGGCGAGGTCAGCCGCACCATGACCGCAAGGACCACCAGGGGCAACAACAACAAAACGCCGATCAACAGGGCACAGGCCACATCCAGCAAGCGTTTCATTTCAAAAAATCCTGAACCACGCGTTGCAGCCCCTGCTGCAAGGAGACCCGGGGAGTCCAGCCCAAAACTTCCCTAGTATGCCCGATGTCGGCCTGTAAAGACCCTGTCAGGCGCTCGACCTGAGCACCCTGACCCGACAAACGGCCGGCCAGTCGCAACCAGCCCACAGGAACCCGCCACATTCGGGCAGGGCGCCCCATGGCTTGTGCGATGGCCTGTATCAACTCGGGCGTGGAGGTGTCCACGCCATCGGCAACCAGAAAGGTCTGGTGTGCGGCAGAGGGGTGTTGGATGCACAAGGTGATGAGATCCGTGAGGTTGTCCAGACCCACCAGTGAGCGCCGGTTGTCGACGCTGCGAAACGGCAGGGGAATGCCCCGGGCGACGGCCTGGACCAGGCGCGCAAAATTGGCCTTGACGCCGGGCCCATAGACCAGGGGCGGGCGAATCACCACAACCTCGAGCCCACTGGCCTCGCCAATGGCACGCAAGGCGGTTTCGGCCTCCCATTTGGACCTGCCATAGGGGTCTGCCGGTTGCGGGATTGAGTGTGCCAGGAATGGCTGTCCGGGGGAGGTCGCTTCGCCCAGCACCTTCAATGAGCTGATGAAGACCAGCCGGCGAACACCGGCTTCTACCGCTTGTTGTGCCAGTCGCTTGGTCCCTTCGACGTTCACGGTACGGAACGCTGCGAGCGGATCGCTGGATCGGTCTTCCATGACATGGACCCGTGCGGCGCAATGCACCACACATTCAATGTCCCGGAGGGCTTCGCGCCAGTGGGTCTCGCCATCGATGTCGCCCACCGGGACGGCCTCCGGCCACTCCGGACGTGACTCCCTGACGATGGCGCGCACGGTGTGGCGGGCCTGGACCAGGTGTTCACAGACGGCTCGTCCGACAAAGCCGCTGGCGCCAGTGACAGCGATTCTCATCTCAGG
>JBFHEQ010000194.1:0-6632 GCA_041584075.1 Hydrogenophaga sp. | reverse complement strand
GGTCGCAAGGACACCGTGGTCAAACAGAACAACGACGGTATCCTGTACCTGTTCAAGAAGAACAAGGTCACCTTCTTCCATGGCCGTGGCTCTTTTGCGCAAGCCAATGCCGAGGGTTATGACATCCTGGTCAAAGGCGACAAGGAAGAGACCATCAAGGGCACGCAGGTGATCATCGCCACCGGTTCCAACGCCCGTGCGTTGCCTGGCGCTGATTTCGACGAAACGCAGATTTTGTCGAACGATGGTGCTCTGCGCATCGGCGCCGTGCCCAAAAAACTGGGTCTGATCGGCGCTGGTGTCATCGGTCTGGAAATGGGCTCCGTGTGGCGCCGTCTGGGCGCGGAAGTGACCGTGCTGGAAGGCCTGCCCACGTTCCTGGGTGCTGTGGATCAGCAGATTGCCAAAGAAGCCAAGAAGGCCTTCGACAAGCAGGGCCTCAAGATCGAAATGGGCGTCAAGGTCGGCGAGATCAAGACCAGCAAAAAAGGCGTGAGCGTGGCCTACACCACCGCCAAAGGCGAAGAGGTCAAGCTCGAGGTGGACAAGCTCATCGTGTCCATCGGCCGCGTGCCCAACACCAACGGGCTGAACGCTGAAGCCGTGAAGCTCAAGCTCGATGATCGAGGCGCGATTGTGGTGGACGATGAGTGCCGCACCAACCTCAAAGGCGTCTGGGCGGTGGGCGATGTGGTGCGTGGCCCCATGCTGGCGCACAAGGCCGAGGAAGAGGGCGTGGCGGTCGCCGAGCGCATCGGTGGTCAACACGGCCATGTCAACTTCAACACCATCCCCTGGGTGATCTACACCAGTCCTGAAATTGCTTGGGTGGGCCGCACCGAAGAACAACTCAAGACCGACGGCGTGGCCTACAAGGCGGGTACCTTCCCTTTCCTGGCCAATGGCCGTGCTCGCGCATTGGGCGACACGACCGGCATGGTCAAGTTCCTGGCCGATGCCACCACCGATGAAATCCTAGGCGTGCACATCGTGGGGCCCATGGCCTCCGAGCTGATTTCCGAAGCTGTGGTGGCGATGGAGTTCAAGGCCAGCGCAGAAGACATCGCGCGCATTTGCCACGCCCATCCTTCGCTGTCGGAAGCGACGAAAGAAGCGGCCCTGGCCGTGGACAAGCGCACGCTGAACTTTTGACGCACTTCTGATCCACCCCCGCGCCGCGCTGGCGCGCGTCACCCCCTCCAGGGGGCCATCCCTGTGGCATGGCCAAGCCAGGTCCACGGGATGCCTGAAAAGGGGCTCGCTTGCGGCATGCACTTCAACGCACCATGTCCGTCCGTGAAACCTACGAAGCCGCCTTGAAAGAGCGTGGTTACACTTCAGACCCCGCGCAGGAGCGGGCGATCGATGCGCTGGAACGTTGCGCAGCCGAGTGGACCGTCTACAAGCAGCGCCGTTCCAACTCGGTGAAAAAACTGTTTGTGAATCCGGAGATTCCGCGCGGGGTTTACATGTTTGGCGGGGTGGGGCGCGGAAAGAGCTTTCTCATGGATTGCTTTTTCAACGCGGTTCCCATTCGCCGCAAGACGCGCCTGCATTTCCACGAATTCATGCGTGAGGTGCACCGGGAGCTGAACGAGATGCAGGGCACGGTCAATCCGCTGACCGAGCTGGGTCGGCGCATGGCCAAGCGCTACAAGTTGATCTGCTTCGATGAATTCCACGTGGCGGACGTGACCGACGCCATGATCCTTCACCGCCTGCTGGCCGCGCTGTTTGATGCGGGCGTCGGTTTCGTGACCACGTCCAACTTCCATCCGGATGGCCTGTATCCCGATGGTTTGCACCGCGATCGCATCCTGCCCGCCATCGCGTTGCTCAAGGGACGGCTGGAGGTGATCAACGTCGACAACGGAACCGATTACCGGCAGCAAACGCTCGCACAGGTGGATTTGTACAAGACCCCGTTGGGCCCCGAAGCCGATGCGGCCATGAAAGATGCGTTCGAAAAACTGGCCGAGGCGGCCGACCATGAACCAGTGATGCAGCTGGCCTCCCGCAAGATTCCAGCGGTAAGGCGTGCGGGCGGGGTGATCTGGTTTGAATTCCGTGCACTCTGCCAAGGCGCTCTTGCGCAAAACGACTACCTCGAAATCGCCACCGAGTTTCACACGGTGTTGTTGTCCAACGTGCCGCAAATGGCGGTGCGGCAAGCATCGGAGGCGCGCCGGTTCACCTGGCTGGTGGACGTGCTCTACGACCGCCGCGTCAAGCTCATCATGTCGGCCGCCGTGCCGCCTGATGAGCTGTATGTGGAGGGGCCTATGTCGCACGAGTTCCCTCGCACGGTCTCACGCTTGAACGAAATGCAGTCGGCGGAGTTTCTGGCGCTGGAACACCGTCTGGTGGACACTGCATTGACCTGAGCGCCTGGCGCAAGCCGTTTCAAAGCCTCCCAGTGGGAGGCTTGAGTCTGCGGCTGCCTGTGCCTCAACGGTTGGCAGAGTCAGGCCAAGGGGTCAAATTTCACAATCACCATGGACAGGTTGTCACCCATGCCTTTGGCTCGGGTGCGGGCCTTCTGGATCAGAAATTCACAGGCTTCACGAGGCGAAAGCATGGTCACCGTACTCGCCAGTTCCTCGGGCGTGAAATAGTGCCAGACACCGTCGCTGCACGCGAGCAGCACGTCACCAGCGTTCAGGTTGCGTGCCACATGAATGTCCACCGGGGGATCATTTTCTGTGCCCAGACAACCCATCAAAATGTTCGAGTGCGGGTGGTCCAGCGCATCCTCTTCACTGATTTCACCCTGGTTCACCAGCGTCTGGACGTACGAATGGTCCATGGTGCGGAACACCATTTTGCTGTGGCGAAAATGGTAGATGCGAGAGTCACCGGCGTGGACCCAGTGGCTGTCACCGCCAGGGTTGATCAGAAAGGCCGCGATGGTGCTGTGGGGCTCCTGCTCAGCCGAGACCGCGGTCAGTTTGATGACCAGATGCGACTCTTCCACGATCTGGCGCAAAACCGCAGAGGGGTCATCGACTTGGGGATCGTAGCGGTCAAACAGTTGGCGCGCCGTGAGCATCACCTGGTCAGAGGCCTTGCGCCCACCACTGCGTCCACCCATGCCATCGGCGACCACGCCGAGCAGGCAGCCATCGATACGGGCATGATGCAACAGGCAGACTTGGTCTTGCTGGTAGTCGCGATCGCCCCGGTGGATGCCGGTGGATGCGTGTATGCGATAGCCTTTGGACATGAGGGATCAGACAGAGTGAAACAATTGTGACGAATGTCGCCGCGTGTACACAGATAGTAACCATGAATCGCTACTTCGCCAGAGACTACCACCAATTTGAGCCGTTCCACGTTGCGTTCCTACCTCTGCGCTGGTCTGTGTTCAACAGCCCGGCCAGCCGCCTGCCTTTCGGATTGGGGGCCTGGGTTTGAGCATGCTTGGCGCTTCGGTCAAGGCCGCGTTTTCCCGGGGCGGTGACGACCTTGCCGTTCGACCGGTTCAGGTGAGCATGGCGGTCGCGGTGGCCGAAACGCTGGAATCTCGCGGCATTCTTGTGGTCGAGGCGGGCACGGGCGTGGGCAAGACCTTTGCCTATCTTGCACCTCTGTTGCTCGGCGGGCGGCGCGCTGTGTTGTCCACAGCGACCCAGGCGCTCCAGGACCAACTGTTTCATCGCGACATCCCTGCCTTGGCCCGCTGGCTGGGCAGGCCGGTGCGCGCCGCGATGCTCAAGGGACGTGGCAGCTACGTCTGCCTGCATCGCGTGGACCTGGCAAGACGAGGCGAAATGGCAGGCGCCAGGCTGGATCCATTGCAGTCCGTCGCGCTTGAGCGCGTGCATCGCTGGGCTTCGTCTTCTGTTCAAGGCGATCTGGCTGAGCTGCCAGGCCTGGATGAGAATGCCCCGCTGCGCCCGTGGATCACTTCGACCCGTGACAACTGCCTGGGGAGCTTGTGCCCGCGTTTGTCCGAATGTCATGTGAACCGCGCCCGCGCAACTGCGCTCTCTGCCGAGTGGGTGGTGGTCAATCACCACCTGTTCTTTGCCGACCACCGGGTGCAGTCGGAAGGGCTTGCGGAGCTGTTGCCGTGCGTCGACGCTGTGGTGCTGGACGAGGCGCACCGAATCAACGACGTGGGCATGCAGGTTCTGGGTCGTTTTGTGGGAGCCCGCGATCTCCGGGTTCTTGCTCATGAGTTGCTCACGCAGGGCGAAGCGTGGGCAAGAGGGTTGCAACCGTGGGCACACTGCGCCTTGACGCTTGAGCGGGCGGCTGCGGGCCTGGACCGTCTTCTGCAGCCGCTGCTCCTGTCGGCGCCGCGGGTTTGCTGGACCGGGGTTGCACCGCAAGGTGTAGACCCCGTGGTTTGGTCCAGGGATGTGATGGCCATGAGCCAGAGCCTCGCCTATGCTGAGCGCATGTTGGCGTCGGCGGCAGACGCAGCCGAGCCCTTGCGGCGCCTGCTCGAGGCTTGCTTGCAGCTGGTGCAGCAGTGGCGGGCGCTGGGGCAGGTGACCGAATGCTCCGACGGTGTGCGGTGGGTCGAAACAGAAGGTCTGGGGGGCTCCTGGCGTCTGCGTGTCGTTGTCAAGGATGCAGACCACGCTTTTCACAGCCTTTTTGAAGCCCGGCCGGCATCTTTGGCCTGGGTCTTTACTTCAGCCACTTTGGGCCATGAGCCTGGCTTGCGCTGGTTCACCGAGCCACTGCGTCTGGCCGCGGATCCGCGCACTCGATGCCTTCGCCTGGGCAGTCCGCTGGACCATTCTCGTTTGGGCCGGTTGTTCGTCCCGGCCGGTCTGCCATCGTCTTCGGATGCCCGGCACAGCCACCAACTCGCGTTGTCCGTTGCACGATGGGCCGAGCGGCTCGGTGGGCGCACACTGGTGCTCACCACCAGCGTGAAGGCCATGCAGGTGGTGGGGGAAGTGCTGCAGCGCAGCGCGGCGGCCAAGGGGGGCGGCGGATCGTTGGAGGTGCTGGTTCAGGGGCAGATGTCCAAACGCGCTCTGCTGGCCGGATTCAAGCATGCGGGCGAGAGCGGCGGGCCGGGAGCCGTGCTCGTGGCCTCGATGTCGTTTTGGGAGGGGGTTGACCTCGTGGGCGACAGCCTGCAACTGTTGGTGATTGACAAGTTGCCCTTTCCTGCCCCGGACGATCCGTTGATGGTCATGAGGGCGCAGCGCTTGGGCGGCGAAGAGGGGTCGGTGTTCCGCTCGTGCCACTTGCCGCAGGCTGCCATGGCGCTCAAGCAGGGGGCTGGTCGTTTGATCCGGAGCGAAACCGACGAGGGAGTCCTCGTGGTCGCAGACGATCGGTTGTTGACCCGTTCCTACGGTCCTGATTTGCTGGCTGCCTTGCCGTCCTTGTCCATGCTTGACAGCGAAGCAGCACTGTGCGCGGAGCTGGATCGCCTGAGACTTACCAGAGCTTCCACCAAGGACCGCCAGGGTTTTTCACGCCGTCGGTGAGGAAGCTGCTGTTGGGGTAGTTGGTCTGCATGACGCGCTGCGCATCGTCCCGGAGCTGGGTCATGCCGAGCGCGTCGTAGCTTTTCATGAGGATGTAGAGCGCTTCTTCCAGGGCGGGCGCGTTGGCGTAGTCGGTCAAGGCAACCTGTGCGCGGTTGACGGCCGCAAGATAGGCTCCCCGCTTGTAGTAGTAGCGCGCGACATGCACCTCGGAATCGGCCAGCGAGTTCACGATGTAGGTCATGCGCTCGCGGGAATCGGGCGCATATTTGGAGTCGGGGAAGCGCGTCAACACTTCGCGAAACGATTCGAAAGAGGTTTTTGCCGCTTTCTGATCGCGTTCGGACAAGTCTTGCTGGGCCAATGAGCCGAACAGCCCCAGATTGTCATTGAAATTGACCAGGCCCTTGAGATAGATGGCGTAATCCAGGGCCGGGCTGGCAGGGTGCAGGCGAACGAAACGGTCCAGCACGGCCAGCGCCTGGGCCTGTTCATTGCTCTTGTAATAGGTATAGGCCTTATCGAGCTCGGCTTGCTGCGCCAGGGGCGTGCCGGCGGCGCGCCCTTCAAGTTTTTCGTACAGCGTGATCGCTTTGTCGAAGTTGCCCAAGCTGCGTTCTTCGCTGGCTTCCGCGTATATTTTCTCGGGGCTCCAGCCGATGGTCTCGTCCACAGGTGTGGTATTGCAAGCCGTCAGGGCGAGCACGGTGGCCAGCGTGCCGAAAGACACAGCCGATAATCTGAAACAAAGCATCTCGCTTTCACCTTTACAACGGAAAGACAGGTCTTGGCAGCTGAAATTATATCGACGGGACTCCACACGAGCGGTGAGGAAGACGGGTTGCCAGTTGACGGTGTGGACATGGACGTCGCGGCGCTTGAGGTAGAGGTCCGGGAGCTGAGCATCCCGGTGGGCTGGCACGGCGAACGCGTGGATCGCGCGCTGGCGGCCCTGATCCCGGAGTTTTCCCGCTCCTACTTGCAGCAGTTGATGGCGGACGGTGCCGTGTTGCTGCGCGGCGCAGCACCTCGCAAGCCGTCGGTCAAAGTCCAGGTCGGCGACCCGCTTCGGGTGGAGCTGCGTCCGACGCAGCAGGCCATGGCCTTTGTGCCCGAGACGATGGCGCTGGATGTGGTGCATGAAGACGAACACCTGCTGGTGCTGAACAAGTCGGC
>JBFHEQ010000193.1:0-6666 GCA_041584075.1 Hydrogenophaga sp. | reverse complement strand
GAGTACCTGCGCCAGGGCCTGCGCGAGGCGGGCTTTGGCGTGGACCTGGCCACCCGCGGCAACGACGGCCTGCACATGGCCCTCGAGGGCCAGCACGACCTCCTGATCCTGGACGTCATGCTGCCCGAGCTTGATGGCTGGCAGGTCCTCAAAGGCTTGCGCAGCGTGGGACGTGACATGCCGGTGCTGTTTCTCACGGCGCGCGACCAGGTTGAAGACCGGGTGCGCGGCCTGGAGTTGGGCGCAGATGACTACCTGGTCAAGCCATTTTCTTTTGCCGAGCTTCTGGCGCGGGTGCGCGTCATCCTGCGGCGTGGCCGGGCCAGCCAGGAACAGACCACGCTGCAACTCGCCGATCTGTACCTCGACCTGCTGCGCCGCCGCG
Source organism: Hydrogenophaga sp. (assembly GCA_041584075.1). Classification (GTDB taxonomy): domain Bacteria; phylum Pseudomonadota; class Gammaproteobacteria; order Burkholderiales; family Burkholderiaceae_C; genus Hydrogenophaga. The sequence goes on along the minus strand of JBFHEQ010000193.1, from coordinate 6,281 downwards.
TGATCCGCGCCGGGCGCCGCATCGACCTGACCGCCAAGGAGTTTGGCCTGCTGGAATTGCTGATGCGCCGACAGGGCGAGGTGCTGCCGCGTTCCCTGATCGCTTCCCAGGTCTGGGACATGAATTTTGACAGCGACACCAATGTCATCGATGTCGCCGTGCGGCGCCTGCGGGCCAAGGTCGACGAGGGGTTCGAGACCCGCCTGATCCATACGGTGCGCGGCATGGGCTACGTGATGGAACTCCCCGAGCCCCAGGCATGACCGCATGACAACGCGTCTGACGCTCACCGCCCGCCTCACCCTGCTCTACACGGCGGTATCGTTGCTGGTGCTGTGCGGCCTGGGTTGGCTGGTGATGCGGGCCAACCACAACCATTTCGTCGAACTGGATCAGGCCTACCTGGAAGACAAGGTCGCACTCGTGCGTCAGCTGGTGGCCAGCAGCACCGATCCAGCGGCATGGGCGCTGCGTTTGGAGGAGCTGCAAAACAGCCACACGGGCTTGCACCTCAGGCTGGAAAGCGCAGAGCAGGTGGTCTACGCAGAAGAGCAGAACCCGTTTCCAGCGAACCTGAGCCGCTCGACCTTGGGTGCCCGCCCGATCGACTGGGTCTGGCGAGACACCACCCTGCGCGGCCTGTCGGCTGCCATCACGCCACCGAACGCGGCAAGCGGCGCCACCCAGGCCCCTCTGCACCTGCTGCTGGCCATGGACACCCACCACCACATCCACTTCATGGACGACTTGCGCAACAGCCTCATGTGGTACCTGTTGCTCGCGGCGCTGGCCAGCGGGCTGCTGGCCTGGTGGTCTGCCCGGCGCGGCCTCGCACCGTTGCGCGACATGCAGGACCGGGCGCGCCGTGTCACGGCCCACCAGCTGGATCAGCGCATGCCCGAGGCGAGTGTGCCCGTTGAAATGGCCGAGCTGGCGCACGAACTCAACACCATGCTGGCGCGCCTGCAACGCGATTTCCAGCGACTCACCGAGTTTTCGAGCGATCTCGCCCACGAGCTGCGCACCCCCATCAGCAACCTGCTGACCCAGACCCAGGTCACGCTGGCGCAACCACGCGATACCGAGGCCTACCGCGACACCCTGGCCTCCAATGCCGAGGAATTCCAGCGGCTGGGTCGCATGGTGTCCGACATGCTGCTGCTGGCCAAGACCGAACACGGCCTGGCACTGCCCCACCGAGAGCCGGTGGCGCTGCGAGAACAGGTGCAGGCCTTGCTGGATTTTTACGATGTGATCGCCGATGAAAAAGGCCTCACCCTGGCACTGGATGGCGCGGCCACCGCGAGTGGCGACAAGCTGATGTTGCGTCGCGCCATCAGCAACCTTCTGTCCAATGCCATCCGCCATGCGCCTGCACAATCGTGCGTCGCCGTGACGCTCAGCCAGAGGGATGACGAGGCGAAGCTCTGTGTTGAAAACGCCGGGCCGGCCATCGCCCCCGAGCACCTGCCGCGGCTTTTTGACCGTTTCTACCGGATCGACAAATCGCGGCTGCATCTGCCATCGGAAGGCACAGGACTGGGGCTGGCGATCACCCAGGCGATCATGAAAGCCCATGGCGGCACGGTGACCGTCGACTCCGACCACAACACAACCCGTTTCTGCCTGTGCTGGCCGTCCCGCTGACGGTGCGTCGGGGCCGTCCACCCCACGGTTTCGCGGTGCCCCGGACAAGCCCCGACCACGCGCCGTGCTAATGTATCGAAATGCCCCACAATATTCGCTACACCCTGCTCTCGCTGCGCGATTTGCTGGTGTCCGTCGGTCCCTTTGCGCTGCTGACAGTCGCGCTGCTCACCCTCACCTACTGGTGGCTTGACCCCAATCCGCCCAAGCAGGTGGTTCTCGCCACCGGTCCCGCCCAGAGCGCTTACGACGAATTCGGCAAGCACTACGCCACAGCCCTGGCCCGCTATGGCATCGAGGTCCAGTTGCTGCCCTCTGAAGGTTCTTCGGCCAACCTGGAGCTGATCCGGACGGGCAAAGCCGATCTGGGTTTTGTGCAAGGGGGCAGCGCCGACATCGGCTACGACGACGAAGAGTCCATCACCTCCCTGGGCAGCCTGTTTGTTGAGCCGCTGTGGCTCTTCTACCGCGAAGACGCCGCCGTGCGCCTGAACCAGGGGTCCACCAGCATCGACAACCTGACCCAGCTGGAAGGCTGGCGCGTCAACGTCGGCACGAGCGGCAGCGGTGTGCCCCGCCTGTTCTCCACCTTGCTCGACGTCAACCGCATCGACCCGCAAAAACTGACGCTGAGCGAGCTGGAGCAAACACCGGCCACCGTGGCCTTTCTGAACGGAGACATCGACGCCGTGGTGTTCGCATCCGCGCCGGAATCCCTGATGGTGCAGATGCTGCTGCAGTCACCCGGTATCCGGCTGCTGGATTTCGCCCAAAGCGAAGCCTATTCGCGTCGCTTCGCCTACCTGACGCCGGTGGTGATGCCGCAGGGCGTGGTGGACCTGTCGCGAAACATTCCAACCCGTGACATGCGCCTGGTGGCATCGACCACCAGCCTGATGTCCAGCGCCCGCACCCACCCGGCCATTCTTCAGCTGTTTGCCCAGACCGCCACCCAGCTGCACGGGGGCGCCGGCTGGTTCAGCCGGGCACGTGAATACCCCAGCCTGGAGCACTCCGAAGTGCCGGTATCGCCCGAAGCCATCCGCGCCATCCGCAACGGCCCACCATTCCTGCAGCGCTACTTGCCGTTCTGGCTGGCCAACCTGGTGGAACGCATGTGGCTGGCCATGGGTCTGATCCTCGCCCTGGCTTTGCCGCTTTCGCGCGTGGTGCCACCGTTGTACAGCTTCCGCATCCGCTCGCGCGTGTTCCGCTGGTATGGACAATTGCGCCACATCGAACAACGCAGCACCGATGTGCAAGACCCGACCTCAGTGGACGACCTGATCGGCCAGCTCGACGAACTCGACAGCAAGGTCGAACAGGTGGTCGTACCCTTGTCCTATACCGACGAGCTCTATGCGCTGCGCAACAACATCAGCCTGGTGCGCCAGCGGCTTCAGCGTCAGCGCCTCAAAGACGCCGACAACGGAGGTGGTTTCAGCCCTGCCCCGAGTTGAGCAGCGCCTGACGTGTCACGGCATCCAGCGCATCGTCCACCAGACCGTGGTCGGCCACCACGGTCAGGCGGCCCAAACTGATCATGCGCTCGGCACCCCGCTGGGTCAGGGAAACAGAACGCTGCCCGGGCGCGGTGAACAGGAACAGCGTGCCATGGGGGCTGGCCCACGTGAGCTGGCATCGGGTCAAGCCCTGTTCTTCACGCAGATCCACCCAGGCGCCGAGGTGCAGCTGGTCGATGGACGTGACCAGTCCTCCGAACCCTTCAGGAAAGCTCTCGCGCACCATGGGCTGCGTGTCCTCAAAAACGGTTTGCTCCTGAATGAAGGCGTCCTCCAGAAAACCGGACTCCTTGGCCTCGGAGGCGTGCATCCAGGTTTCGGATCCTCCGGATGGCAGCTGGCTGTCCTGAAAACGGCTATCGCCGTCCGATCGCTGCGTGCGATACGCGGCCTCGTGCAGCCCCATCAACGCCTGGAAAAAGCCTTCCGAAGCCTCACGGGGGTAGTCGATGCTGTCAAGACCTTCCCGCAGGTTCCGCAAAATGACCGGTGCCACCCGAATCAGACGCGGCCGGTTGCGGCTGGCTTGCACCAGCTGGCTCGACCACAACAGATCCGCCAGAATGCTCATGTACCGGTCTGCGGTGTTGGCCTGGGCCCGGGACTCCGAGAGGTCCATCCGGGCGTTCGCCACCACCTGGGCCCAGGGGCCTTTCAAGAACCGGCGAACCACACCAGGGGCACGCGAAAAATCGTTGCGGGCCTGTATTTCCCCCGCCACCCTTTCGGCCAGCAGATTGCGCTGTTCGACCCGGGCCAGGGTCTCCATGGCCAATCCCTGACCTCGGGATGGCTGTGCCTTGATATGCACCATATAGCGCTGCAGTGCAGCGCCGATGCGGTCCGGCAAGTCGCCCTTGGCCAGCTTGAGCGCGCCGATGACCCGGGCGGTCATCTCGCCAAACGCCGCATAACCGGGGTCTTGCTCGCTGGTGAACGCCAGCCCTTGGGAAGTGATGGCATCCAGCAAGCGCCGTGCCGGATTCTCGCGGTCCGCAAAAAAACGGGGGTTGGTTCGGGCCACCTGTAACAAGACAGGCTTCAAACCCTGAACCAAGTCGCGAACAGCCTGCAGCAACCGGGTGTCATCGGCCATGCGGCGCATCATCAGCGTCACGACTTCGGCCGCCAGGGTGCGCACCATGGCATTGCCAGAGCCCGATGCGCCCTGATCGGTGACCGCCTCCCCCCCATTGTCCAGATTGCCCACCAGCAACTGATGCAGGTGGTCCAGTGTCAACAAAGTCTCCTCGCCCGATGCCATGGGCACCGTTTCAACCTGGCTTTGCTCTGCGGCTTTCGCCGCCTGCACCTCAGCGGCGGTGCCACGCGGTGTGGGCGCCTGCACCACCAGATAACCGGCAGGCTCAACACCCAGCCGATCCAGCAAATGGGTCAATGAAGCGTAGAACTGGCGCAAGACATTGCCCAATGGCACGGCGCCACAATGCAGCCAGCGTGTGCGAACCGTTTCATCCAGGTGCAAGCTGCCCAGGGCCCTGACCAGGGCTTCGACCACCACATCGGGTCGCAGGGGATTGCTTGAGGCCTTGACCACGCTCAGACCACTGGCCGTGCACAAGCGCGCATTGAAGGCCACCAGTTCTTCGTCCACCGCCATGCGCACGATCTGTTGTACCCGTGCGAGCTCCACCGTGCCCTGGACCTGATCGTGGTCCATGAGCTCCAGATTGTCGAGACTCAAAGCCTGGGCCTTGCGGGTACCGGCACCCGCCGACTCTGCCGAACGGGCGTTTCGGATCACCTCCGACAGCTCGTCCACAAAGCGCGTATGGATGCGCGCCCTGTAATTGGCCAGAACCGTTCTCGACTGGATGTAAACCTGCTTCTCGTTGAAGCTCCCCGCCGCGCTTTCACGCTGCCGCAAGATTTCGTTGAGTGCGGCCAGCCACTCCGGCACCCACTGCCCCACTTCATCCAGTGCGGACTGCATGCAGACGCCAAAGGCACCGTCGACGCGAGCGTTCATGATGGGAAAAGGAGATCGAGTGGTTGAATAATCAGTGTGTCAATTGATTATCGGCAGCTGCCCGTCCAACCTAAGCCCTGATATCCGGGTAAAAATCCCCTCAAACCCCTGGCCGCTGTCCACACAAGGCCCATCAGAAGGATTGACACCCTCGGGAGTGCGGTGAAAGCGCGTCAGGAAACACCTCCAAGGGTCTGATCAGAGCCCCCGCCACGTCACAAAGCTCGACATATGGCCTTGCGCCCTGGCCCTGTTGCCAGCCAGACCAAACAGGGAAAGGCATTCAGCCCAGCAGTTGCTGCCAGCCTTCAGCGCCCAGATTGCGCAAGGTAGCGATGTTGCGTTCGACGATTTTTTCAGCGTCTCCGGCATCGCTGGCGATGGCTTTTTCCACACTGTCTTCGCGCAGCAAGTGCAAGGTGGGGTACGGCGAACGGTTGGTGGCGTTGGAAATGTCGTCAGCCTCCACACCCTCAAACTGGAACCTCGGGTGAAAGCTCGCGACCTGGATCACCCCTTCCAGCTCGTGTTCCGCCACCACATCGTCCACCACGTTGAGGAAATCGTTGAACACGAAAAAATCCGGAAACAGCGACGGGTGCACCAGCAGGGTGGTGTCGATTTCGTCCGCCGGCGTGTCCTTGAGCAAGCTCAGCTCGGCATCCAGCTCATCCAGAAACGCATCCAGGTGCCTGGCGCGGCTCACCACGATGCGCACCTGGTTCTTCACGTAAACCGACCGCGCAAACGGACAGAGGTTCAGACCGATCACGGCTTTTTCAATCCAGCGGCGGGTGTCAGCAAGCACTTGTTCGTCGGTCGGGTTCATGGTTCAACAACAAAAAATAAATGGAGAAAAGAAAGCAAAACGCCGAAAAGGATGGACCTTTTCGGCGCAACATGCCTCACCCCGGAACGCCGCCGATCCGGCTTTGCCGGTCGGCCAGCGTGCCATGCAGGCCGCGCCACTGTCAGAGGCAGTGACTCTTCGGGCTGACCTAGCCTGCGCAGGCAGGCATGGAGCCGCAGCCCTCAGCCCCCTGGAGGGAGTCGCGCGAAGCGCGGCGGGGGTGAGGTGGGTCGGCCTCAAGCCAAGGACTTGAAGCGAGCCCGCTTGGGCT
>JBFHEQ010000192.1:0-6673 GCA_041584075.1 Hydrogenophaga sp. | reverse complement strand
GTCGCAGGTTCATGGCTCGAGCCAGCGCACCGGCAAGCGCCACATCCAGCCCCTGCATGTCAGATGCGGCGCCCTCTGCGAACGGCGGATTGTCTTTGTACACCGCCACCTTCAAGGTACCGGTTGCCTTCACGCGCGCGAGATCGGTCAGATCGGTTTGTGCATGCACCATGGGCACCGCACAGGCCAGCAAGGGTAAACAACACGCCAGGGCGCGGCGTCTGGTGAGTGTGGGTGGTGCCTGAAGCTTGTCAGGGTCTGTGATGTTCATCGCGATGTCTCCAATCGTTGGTTTTGTGCAATCACCTGGATCCACCGCCGCTCCCACAGGCTGCGGCGGTGAGGGTTTCAAAGCTCAGGGCTCGCGGCGCGTCTCCAGATAGGTCTTGATCGACCAGATCGCCTCTTGCGTCAGCACGCCCTCAAACGGTGGCATGTACACACGACCGCCACGGGTCCGGCCGCGACGAACCGTGCCGAGGTAGAACTCGTCCATTTCCTTGAAACAGGCGTTCTTCTTTTCAGCATCGGCCAGGCCCATGCAATCGGCATCCAGCTTGCGCAAATCCGGCGAAATGCCACCGGAGATGGCCTCCAGACCGTGGCAGCGTGCGCAATTCTGGTTGTACGCAGAGCTGCCGATGCGCAAGGCTTCTTGGTAGGCCGGCCCTTCGCTGAACGGATTGTTGTCGCGCCATTTTTCACCCAGCTGGGGCAGCGAACTGGTGTCCACCGCCTGAGGGACGACGTCCCCGTGCGACCACACGGCAGTGGACAGCAATGCGGCTCCAGCCACAAGGCCAGCGCGCGCCAATGCACGGGAAACGGCGGGAATGAGGAAAGGTTTCATGGGTGTTGTCTCCTGATATCGAAAGGGTCTCAGCCACCCAAGTTAGCAATATGCAGGCCACCGAAAAACACGCCATGGTTGAGACCCGCCTTCGCCGGCACCCCTTGGCGTCCGTGCATGCGCCGTGCAGCGAAAGCCACCATGTGCAGCACGGCCACCTCCACAGGCTGTGCGGTGAAGGCACCTGTAACAGGCTGAAACTGGCGGAAGTGTTCCATATTGAATCACCCACGCCAGCAAGGGACATCACAAGTGTCACGTGCTGGACCGGCCACCCGCCTGTGCGGCCCCGCCCACGCACGCATCCGCACGCGCCATCACCATGGCCGGTTACTTGCTTTCCCAACGTCAAGCACTACTTTTTTGCTACGGCGAAACCCTGTTGATTCCCCGCGTGGAAGCAAAGAGAATGAGTATGAAACCAGAGAACGACACACAAGGTCGCCCGCCACACCGAGCCCCCCGGTCAGAAGACGCCTGGGGCATCGACATGTGGAACGAAAACATGACCTCCGGAGACAAGATGCCCACCACCGTGCAAGCGCCGGTGCAGCGACATGAGGCTGCGCCGCCAAGCCCGACTGAGAAGACAGAGCTGATCCATCAGGCGCATCGGCGTTCCCGCAGTTATGGCATCACAAGCGAGGCCGAACCCGACTTCTCCAGCCCCTCGCGAGGCTTCCTCAACGACGCGCTGGATGAAAACCGCTTTCTGTTCCAGCACGCTGCGCCCGTGATGGAAACCCTGTACGACCAGATCGTGAACACCCACAGCATGGTCTTGCTCACATCGGCGCGCGGCATGGTCCTGCATTCGCTGGGCGACAACGATTTTCTGGAGAAAGCGTCCCGGGTCGCCCTCACACCCGGCATGGACTGGTCCGAGCAAAACAAGGGCACCAACGCCATCGGCACGGCGCTGACCGAAGAAGAAGCGCTCACGGTGCATGGCAGTCAGCACTTCATGAACGCCAACAAGGCGCTGACCTGCTCCTGCGCGCCCATCTTCGATCCCTATGGTCAGGTGATTGGGGCACTGGACGTCACGGGCGATCATCGCAGCCTTCACCAGCACACCCTGGCGCTGGTCCGCATGTCGGCCCAGATGATCGAAAACCACATGTTTGCCGACATCTTTCCCAAGGCGATCCGGGTCCACTTTCATACCCGGTCGGAATTCCTGGGCACGCTTGTCGAAGGCATTGCGGTGTTTTCCCCCGAAGGCCGTTTCATCTCGGCCAACCGCAGCGCCCAGTTCCAGATCGGGCTGCCTTTCGCCTCACTCAAGGCACACACCTTTTCCTCGCTGTTCGGCATCCCGGTGTCGGCACTGAACGACCTCTTTGGCGGAGCCATCCCCATCCCCAAGCAGCTCTGTCTGCACAACGGCGTCACCGTGTGGTGTCGCGTGAAGGTCAAAGCCCCATCGGCCTGGATGGCCGCCAGACCTGACGACCACCAGGCACAGTCCGCCCCATCAGCACCGCCTGCCATCGCGGCTTCGCCCCTGTTGCCCCTGCAGGCGCTCGCCAAGAAGGCACAACTGTCCTCCCTGCAGTACCTCGACACGGGCGACCCCCAGGTTTCCGCGGTGATTCACAAGGTGCGCCGCGTGTCGGGAAGAGACATCCCGGTGATGGTGCTCGGAGAAACCGGTACCGGCAAAGACCTGCTGGCCCAGGCCATCCACGGCGACTCCAATCGGTCAGGACGGCCTTTCGTCTCGGTCAATTGCGCCTCCATTCCCGAAAGCCTCATCGAGTCGGAGCTCTTCGGCTACGAGGAAGGGGCCTTCACCGGTGCCCGAAAAAAGGGATCGATCGGCAAGATTCTTCAGGCGCACGGTGGAACCTTGTTCCTGGATGAAATCGGTGACATGCCCAAGCACCTGCAAGCACGGCTGCTTCGTGTGCTTCAGGAACGCAAGGTCAGCCCGCTGGGGTCGACCAAAGAAACCGATGTGGACGTGGCGGTGGTCAGTGCCACACACAAGAATCTCAAGGACATGATTGCCCGCGGCGATTTTCGCGAGGACCTGTACTACCGGCTCAATGGATTGGTCGTTCGGCTCCCTGCGTTGCGCGAGCGCACCGACTTCCAGCTCGTGGTGCAGAAGATCCTGAAAGCGCTGTGCGTCAACGGTGCGCAGATCACCATTTCGCCGCTGGTCATGGATGTGCTGAAACGCTACCACTGGCCTGGCAACTTCCGGCAGCTGCACAACCTGCTGCGAACGGCTGTGGTGATGGTGGGCAGCGAAGGTGCGATCGAAATGGAGCACCTGCCGGACGACTTCATGGACGAGCTGGAGCAGGGGCGCAGCGCTTGGGGCTCACCCGCCTCACAGCCCATCCTGCCCGCGGGTGCCAGCATGGAGACGTTCAGCACCGAATCTGCCGCCTACCCGACAGGCTCCGAACCCGACGGCCAGCGACTGCAAGACGTCGCCCTGACCGCCATGGCCAACATGCTGCGCCTGCATCGGGGCAATGTGTCTGCGGCTGCCAAGGCGCTGGGCATTTCCCGCAACACCATCTACCGGAAAAAAGACCAGCTACCGCCCGATGTCCTGAATTGAGGGACCTCCAGAACCCTGGTCCATCCACACCGGCTCCAGCTCCCGCCACGCCCGCTGCACATTGAATGCATGGCGCTCGGCGTAGCCCGCCCAATGGGCGAACGCAGGCAGCGGCACCAGCCCCGCCTCCTGGGGTTGTCGGCCTTCGTCCATGGCGCGCAGCACCTCGGCTCTCAATGCCTGCAGATAGGCCCGGGTACCCACCATCGCGGGAGGCAATGCCTCGCGCCGCCCGGATGAGGAAATAGCCGCCCCCACCACATGCCGCGGGCGCCGCCCTTCCAGGCGAGTCAGAGCCTGCAGCCAGGCATCGATGCGCCCCTGGGACAGCTCGGGCACCCGCTCCCCATACACCAGCCCCCCCGCCCAGAGCACCCGCCCCTCGGGCCACCACAGCACCAGATCCCCTTCGGTGTGCCCCTGTTCAATCGACACCACCTGCAGTGCCGCATCGCCCAGAGGCAGCTCATCGCCCGGGCCCACCACCTGTGATGGCCAAACGATGCGGGTACCGGTCATGGCGCTCGCGCCCAACCGCTCAGAGAGGCTCGCCAGGCAGTCGGGACAGCGCGCCTGCATCGCCCGCTGCGTGGCCGCGCTGGACACCACCTGCAGGAAGCCAGCAGACGGCACATCGTCAAACGCGCTGTTGCCCAGCACGTTCTCGGCATGGGCATGGGTGTTCACCACCCACCGCACCGGCACGCGAAAGCGGCAGGCCAGGGACCGGCGCACACGGTCACCGTGCCGGTAGCTGGGGCCGGGGTCGATCACCAAAGCCTCATTGCCGGCGATCACGATGGTGGTCGGCGCCACATGGCCCGCATTGTCCGCCGTGATGTCACCGCCATCCGCGTCCCAAACCCAGACGCCGCTTTCCAGCGGCCGCCAGGGAACCGCGCCATCTCCGACCACAGCGCAATCCTCCACCGCTGCAGCCTGGGCACATGCCCCCACTCCCAAGAGCACCCCCAAGACACGCGCCAGGCAGCTGCGCCAAAACGTGCTCCGGAACACTGGCGTCACCGGTGGCCTTTTCGCACCACGGCCCGCAAGGCATCGAGGGTGTCGGCCTCGTGCCCCAGGTGGCCCGCGCGGGTCACGTGGAGAACAGACCGCCCGCCCGCCTGAGCCATCCATGCCGACCAGCGCTGGCTGTTGACCGCTGGGCACACCGCATCAAAGCGCCCGTGCACCCAGTCCACGGCCACGCCCGCCTGGGCTGCGGTGCGCACGGCGCGGTCGAGTTCACCCGGGCGTACAAACCCCCGGTGCAACAGGTAGTGCGCCTGAATCCGGTATTTGCCTTGCAAGCGCTGGTCCGCGGGCCCGCGACGAGGCGCATCCTTGTGAGCTTGCGCACGCCGAATGCCCCGGCTCAGGCTCACCCAGTCACGGCGAACCCGAGCCGCCAGAGCAGCATCACCCGCCACGGCCACCTGGCGCACACTGCGCCGCATGCCGACCGCTGCGCAGGCCATCTCCAGCATGTTCCATCGCCGGACGGCGCGCAGGGCTGCAACACCCACTGTTCCACTTTGAATCACTTTGCGCAACGACACCAGAACCGACGGCACGCCGTATCCGGGCGCGCGGGGCCACCGTGGCTCATGGCCAACCAGTCCCAGCACCTTGGCGCCGGGCTGAAGCAGACCGGCCAATTCCTGACGCCTGACCGCAAAAGCGCCACGCAAAACCAGGCGCCCCACGCGCGCCGGATGACGCTTTGCATAGGCCAACGCCACCACCGTGCCCCACGAACCGGCCAGCACGTTCCATTGCGCAATGCCCAGCTTCTCGCGAAGCGATTCGAGATCAGATACCAGCGCCTGCGCGGTGTTGCGGGCCACTTGACCGCGCGGCCGGCTGGCGCCACAACCCCGCTGATCAGGCGCTATGGCCCACTGCCGCGACAGATCAAGCGGGGCCAGCAGACCCGGGTGGCAGCTCGCGCCAGGGCCGCCGTGAAGCAACAGCCAGGGCTCACCGCTGCGGTTGCCCACCACGCGGTAAGCCATGCGGTGCTGGGCACCAATGGGCAGAAACTGTGGAGAAGGCCAGGGCTGGGACATGGAGGCGAGACGCAATGCGGTGTGTGGAACTGAGTGATAACCCTGAGAGGGGTTTGCAGCCATGGCAAATGGCATCGATGTTGCTTACGATGAAGGTGCTTGCCATGCAAGAGAGCTCGCAGGCTTGCAGACATTTTTCATGCCAACTTCAATGGAGACCGACTATGCAATGGACCACCCCTTCTTTCACCGACCTTCGTTTCGGATTCGAAATCACGATGTACATCGCGAACCGCTGATCTTCAGCGGCCGTTGGGCATGCTGAAAAGTCAAAACACTGACGCTTTCAACATGCCCTGAAAAGCGCACGGATGCAAATCGCGTGCGCTTTTTTTCAACTTGATTCCACAACAGTCAGGTCAGTCTATGCGCATTCGGGTTTTGGGTTCTTCCGCCGGTGGCGGATTTCCGCAGTGGAACTGCAACTGCACCAATTGCAAGGGCCTTCGCAACGGCACGATCAAGGCGCAGGCGCGCACACAATCGTCCATTGCCATCAGCGTCACCGGTCAGGACTGGCTGCTGGTCAACGCCTCGCCAGATATTCTCAAACAGATCGCGCAAACGCCCGAATTGCAACCGGCACGCGCCGTGCGCGACAGCGGCATTGCAGCCGTGCTGCTGATGGATGCACAAATCGATCACGTGACCGGCCTGCTGATGCTGCGCGAGCGCCAGACACCGCTGCCCCTGCTGGCCACGCCCGAGGTTCTCTCCGACCTCAGCGATGGCTTTCCGATCACGCGCATCCTGTCGCACTACTGCCAGGTTGCACCCACGGAATTGCCCATCGATGGCAGCACCACCGACATCCCCGGCCTCCCCGGGATTCGGGTGCAAACCGTGGCCCTCAACTCCAAGCCACCGCCTTATTCGCCCTTTCGGGGCAACCCGCGCCCGGGCGACAACATCGGCCTTCTGCTCCACAACCCTGCCACCGGCGCGAAGGCGTTCTACGCACCGGGCCTGGCAGCGGTCACCCCTGAGTTGATGAACATCATGAGCGGCTGCGATGTGGTCCTGGTCGACGGCACCTTCTGGACCCACGACGAAATGCAGCGCGAAGGGCTGTCCAAGAAAGCCGCGCTCGACATGGGCCACCTGCCGCAAAGCGGCGCCGGCGGCATGATCGAAGCCCTCGATCAACTGCCCAATGCGGTTCGCAAGATCCTC
>JBFHEQ010000191.1:0-6674 GCA_041584075.1 Hydrogenophaga sp. | reverse complement strand
TGGTGCGACCTGGAGGGGCGCATCGTCTTGTTGCGTGAAGACATCGGTCGCCACAATGCGCTCGACAAACTCATCGGTGCCATGGCGACTGCCCAGATCGATCCCGGCGCAGGCTGGATGCTGGTCACCAGCCGGGCCAGCTTTGAGATGGTGCAAAAGACAGCGATGGCCGGGGCGGGTGTGCTGGCGGCGGTTTCAGCACCAACCTCGATGGCGGTGGATCTGGCCGAGCGTTGTGGCCTGGCGTTGGCCGGTTTTGTGCGCGGCGACGGTTTTGTGGCCTACACCCAATCTCAACGCTTTGGCTTGGCCCAAGCTTGATTCTTCAGGAAAGACTTTAGATGGACACCCAAAACCTTGTATCCATGGCCAATCGCATCGGGCAATTTTTTGAGTCGTTCAGCGACCGCGATGAGGCCCTGGAAGGCATCAGCAACCACATCCACAAGTTCTGGGAGCCGCGCATGCGCCGTGAGTTGCTGGCGCACGCAGACGGTGGTGCCCAAGGCAGCCTGTCCCCCATCGTTTTGGATGCGATCAAAGCGCACCGCGCTTCAATCGCCTGACGGAAGCGGGGGCTCGCTGAATGAAAAAAGCGGGCTCAAGCCCGCTTTTTCTGTTGCCTTAGACAGGACTCAACGCTTGACGCTGGATCAGCGGATGCGGCCGTAGCTGGTGCGCAACGGATCAGCGCCGCCACCTTTGGGGCCATTGCCGCCACCACCGTTGCGTCCACCGGGACCACCGCGACCGCTGCGGTTGCCACCGCCGTTGCCGCCACGGCCACCGCGACCGCCCAATGAATCGATGCTGGTGCGCAATGGATCGGGTTGACCGCCCGGGGCGCTGCCGGTGTTGCGAGGCTCGCGGATGCGCAGACTGCCCAGGTGGGCGTTCGGGCCTGGCTGGCGCTCACCGCGATCACCGCCTTCGCCGCGGTCTTCACGCGGGCCACGGTTCGGTCGATCGGCGTTGCGTGGCTGACCACCACCGTTGCCGCCAAAGTTGTCGCGTCCGCCGCGGGAGGGTCCCTGGCCGTCGCGTTGTGGACGCGGGCCCTGTGCATTGCGACCACCGCCGCCGCCGTTCCGGCCACGGCCGCCACCTTCGCCACGGCCTTCACCTTGCCCCTCGCCCTGAGGCGCAGAACGCTGGCGCTGGCCGCCACCACCATGGCCACGGCCAGGCGAGCCGCCGTCGCTGGCTTTCTTTTCACGAACGCGCTGCAGCATTTCGGTGCGCGCGGCCTTGGCCGCAGCGGCCATCACATCGCGGCTTGGCGGCTTGCCTGCACCACCCCAGATGGTCTGGCGACCCATGGCGATGGGCTCGGCCTTTTCACCGGGTTCCGGCATGAACTCCTGGAAGATCTCCACGGGAATCTGTTGCTTGGTGAAGCGCTCGATGTCCATCATGAAACCTTCTTCGTCCAGGCTCACGAGGTTGACAGCTTCGCCACTCTTGCCCGCGCGACCCGTGCGGCCAATGCGGTGCACGTAGTCTTCTGAGACGTTGGGGATTTCGTAGTTGACCACGTGTGGCAACTCGTCGATGTCGATACCGCGGGCTGCGATGTCGGTTGCCACCAGGGCGCGGATCTCGCCGCTCTTGAAGCCAGCCAACGCCTGGGTGCGAGCGCCCTGGCTCTTGTTGCCATGCAGGGCCATGGCCTGGATGCCGTTTTTGGTCAGGAATTCGGCCACGTTGTTGGCGCCGAATTTGGTGCGGGTGAAGACCAGTACCTGGCTCCAGTTGTGCTTGTTGATGATGTGCACCAGCAAGGCCTTTTTCTTGCCTCGGCCCACAGGGTGGATCACCTGGGTGATGCGCTGCACGGTGGTGTTGCGCGGGGTCACCTGGATGCTCAGCGGATCCTTCAGCAGGTTGTTGGCCAGATCGCGAATCTCGTCGCTGAAGGTGGCCGAGAACAGCAGGCTCTGTTTTTCCTTGGGCACCAGTGCGAGAATTTTCTTCACGTCGTGGATGAAGCCCATGTCGAGCATGCGGTCGGCTTCGTCGAGGACCAGCATTTGCACGCCGGAGAGGTCGAGGAAACCTTGTTGCTGCAAATCGAGCAGGCGACCAGGCGTGGCCACCAGGATATCGACGCCGCGCTTCATGGCGTTGATCTGGGGGTTCATGCCCACGCCGCCAAAGATGACGGCCGAGGTCAGGGACAGGTGTTTGCCGTAAACGCGCGCCGACTCTTCCACTTGTGCCGCGAGTTCACGGGTGGGCGTGAGCACCAGGGCTCGGATGGCGACGCCACCAAACTTGTTCTTGGCGCGCTCTCCGGTGCTCAGGCGGTGCAGCATGGGCAGCGTGAATGCTGCCGTTTTACCGGTACCCGTCTGGGCGCCACCGAGCAGGTCGCGACCGGCCAGCACGGCGGGAATCGCCTCGGCCTGGATGGGGGTGGGGGTTTCGTAACCGTGCTCACGCACAGCTTGCACAATGGCCGGGGCCAGATTCAGTTCTTCGAAGTTCATTGCTTGGTGAGGCGCCCGTCCAGGGCGCTGGGGGCATCGGCCACTCCGGCTGCTGTTCTCACGGGGAGACGGGGCAACCGGTCAGTCTGAGGCTGATGGATTCACAAGGTGGGTGGCAGGCCGGGTTTCGGTGCGCACCCCCAGCATTGTGCTGGCGTTGGACCTACTGAAGTGCCCAACGAGCCCATATTGTCGCACGGAAGCGGGCTGGGGGTTTCTGCCCCTGTCAGATATGGCCCAAACGGATAACAATGCGCGGCATTTTCCATGTAATGTAGGCATGTTCCGGCGGCCATGGCCCATGGTTTGCCTTCTCCCCGCTATTCACCGATATGCAAGCCGTATGGACCCCTTCCAGCTGATCCGATCGGGCGTGGCCAACGACCCGGGCAAGCACCGCCCGACGCTTCAGAACTGTCTGGAGGCCACGCTTTCGATCGCCGACTCCATGATCGACGAGTTGCTCGATCACCTGGTGTTGATGCTCGATCCGGAAAGCTACGTTCCCACGCCCAATGACCTCAAGGGTGTGGACTTGCTGGAACTTGCTCGCTGGCTGGATCGGCCCGGGGCCATCAAGGAGACCTGGGTTACAGAGTTGCGTCATGTTTTTTACAACGGAGAAGGGCGGGACGTGGAATCGCACGTGCATGTGCGGTTCGATGATCTGCGCTTGCTCGATGACCGACAGATCGACGCCAGCATCGAGTTTTCCATGGCTGAGCAAATTCTTTCGAATGCAACAGAGGAGCTGTTGCCGCGATTGAACTCGCTGGTCAGCAACTTGATGGGCTGGATGACCGTGCAGCCCGATCTGAATCCGATCAGACCCGCTGCATACGCCAGAGCCCTGCGGGCGGTGTTGCTGGCGCATCTGGGCGATCCACAGCAACGCAAGCTGTTGATGGTGCCGGTGGCCAGCATTTTGGGCGAGAGCTTGCGCGAGGTCTATCGGGAGGTCATACAGTGGCTGATGGTCAACGGCGTGCAGCCTGTGGATACGCCGTTGCAGAGCCTGCAGGCCGAACAGGCCAATCAGGGGGCGGTGGGGCGAACCATGCTGACGCTGGGGCGTTTGCGCCAGTTGCTCGCAGGGGATCTGAATGAGGAGACGGTTGGCGGGCCTGCCTATACGCACACCGTGCCAGCGTCCATGGCGGTGCTCGAGGACATGGACCTGATCGAGACCCTGATGAAGCGTTTGCGTGAGAGACCTCCACAGACGCTCGACAAGCCCCCGGTCGCTGAACTGCCGGTGGTGAGCGGCCACAACCTGGGTCGGCTGCTGGGCCAGGAGGTGGTGCGGCTGATGCTGGAAAACCTCACGCACGACCAACGCCTGTTGCCCGCAATCCGTCGCCAGATCGCGCTGCTTGAGCCTTCGCTGATTCGCCTTTCACAAGCCGAGCCTCGTTTTTTCAGCGATCGACAGCACCCCGCTCGCCAGCTGCTCGAAAGCATGACGCAACGGAGTCTGGGCTTCCTGAGCCATCGTGACGAGGGGTTTGACGATTTCCTGGCTTCGATGGCGGGGGCGGTCGCGTCGCTGGACATGGTGGATGCGAGCGAGGAGAAGTATGCGCGCCTGGTCAAGCGGTTGCGGCGCCACTGGGAAGAAGAGGACACACGCAAGAATCAGCGACGTGCAGAGGCTGCCCGTGCCCTGATGCACGCCGAACAGCGGCAGATGCTGGCTGAGCGCCTGTCTGCTGATTTTCAGCAACGCATGCAAGACAAATCCGTGCCCGAGTTTGTCCGGCGATTCGTGTGCGGCCCATGGTCGCAGGCGGTGGCCGAGGCGCAATTGGCCGAGTCAGCAAGAGACGCTGATTCGCTGGAGGGCGTCACCGACGACCTGATCTGGAGTGTGCAGGCGGTATTGATCCGGCGCGACGTGGACCGATTGGCCCAACTGGTTCCACGCTTGCTGAGCCAGTTGCGCCAAGGTCTGCAACGCATTGATTACCCAACTGAGCTCATCGGGCAGTTTTTTGATGCCTTGATCCGATTGCACGAAAAGGCTTTTGATACACCCACGCTGACGCTTGCCGAGGACACCGGCGGGGCGCCTGATGGCTCCATGGCCACCGGCGATGGTGGCGGCTTGCGCGATCGACCTGACAGTGACGCTCTGTCGGCCTCGGGCAAGGACACGTTCTGGATGGCTGGGCAGGAAGCGGCCGATGCGGGGTTTTTCCCCGGCGAAGCCGGTGACACCGATGCCGCTCCGCTCGAAGGCATTCGGCCAAGAGATCTGGAGCTGATGGTTGGTGCCTGGGTCAACCTGAAAACCCAGGGGGAGTGGGTGCGCGCCCAGCTGACCTGGACCAGCCCGCGCGGGGGGCTTTACATGTTCATCTCGGCCAGCGGCCTGGCACATTCGATGACCCGGCGCACGCTGGACCGGTTGATCGGTGCAGATGCCTTGCAAATCGTCTCGCGCGGAGGTGTTGTGGAGGGGGCCCTCGATGCGGTGGCCCAACACGCTTTGCGCAACGCTCAGAACGATGATGGCACCCGCGACTGCGACGACCATGGCCACCCGGCAGACGAAGAGGGCCACAATGACAATCCCGAAGGCGGAGCCCGTTGACACGGTCTTTGAGGAAACGTTTGTGACCACGACCACGTTTGGGTTTGATGCTCTCCAGGATCGTATCTGGATGCGGATTCATGAGCAGGAAACAACCATCTGGTTCACCCGCAGGCTGATGAACCAGTTCCTGGGGCCTGTGGTCGATGCTTTTGAGCAAGCCACGCCCGGTGAGCAAGGTGGCGCAACGCCTGCGCGCAGGGCCGCCATCGAGCATGATCTGTCGCTGCATGAGGCCGCGCCTGGCGAAACGGCACCGCAAATACGGGCAGGACGGGTGTCACCCAGCCCAGGATCCGATCCGCAACGAGGTTTGTGCACCCGGGTGACCACCCGGACCAATCAGAAAACCGTGACCATGATCTTTGAAACCGTGGGCGGGCCCACGGCGTTGTCCTTGACCCGAAAGGGGATGCACCTGTGGCTCAGGGGCCTGTCCATGGTGCTCAAACAGGCCCATTGGGCGCTGCCTTTGCGGATGCCTGACTGGCTTCAGGCAGGGGTGATGCCGGCGGCTTTGCTGGCCTTGATCACCCAGCCTTTGCCCGAAAGCGGCGGCGATTTGAACAAGTCTTGACAGGCCTGCGATAATTGCAGGTTAGGCACCGGTCAGGGTCATCCTGATGGCCGCTGCGCCTCATGGTCCCCACTGAGGTCTTGAGCCGCTTCAAGGCCTTCTTTCGCCGCGTTGTCTGCAGGACATCCCCCTTTTGCGCGGCGTCTCTGGATGGGCCAGCGCTGGTTCGGCTGAAAAAGCCGCCCGTTTCCCA
Organism: Hydrogenophaga sp.; assembly: GCA_041584075.1. Classification (GTDB taxonomy): domain Bacteria; phylum Pseudomonadota; class Gammaproteobacteria; order Burkholderiales; family Burkholderiaceae_C; genus Hydrogenophaga. The sequence continues at coordinate 822 of JBFHEQ010000191.1, read as the reverse complement.
CTCGTTCAATCAGGTTTTCAACAATGGCTCAATACGTTTTCTCCATGAACCGGGTCGGCAAGATCGTGCCGCCCAAGCGACAGATCCTGAAAGACATCTCTTTGTCTTTCTTCCCCGGCGCCAAGATCGGTGTGCTGGGCACCAACGGCTCGGGCAAGTCGACCCTGCTGAAAATCATGGCCGGCATCGACAAGGAAATCGAGGGCGAAGCCATCCCCATGCCCGGCATCCGCATTGGCTACCTGCCTCAGGAGCCACAGCTCAACCCCGATCAAAATGTGCGTGAAGCCGTGGAGGAAAGCCTGGGCGAAGTGCGCGCTGCGCAAAAACGGCTCGACGAGGTCTACGCTGCCTACGCCGAAGAGGATGCCGATTTTGATGCCCTGGCCGCCGAGCAAGCCCAGCTGGAGGCCATCATTTCCACCGCCGGTACCGACAGCGAACACCAGATCGAAATCGCCGCCGATGCGCTGCGCCTGCCCCCGTGGGATGCCAAGGTGGGTTTGTTGTCCGGTGGTGAGAAGCGCCGCGTGGCCTTGTGCTGCCTGTTGCTGTCCAAGCCCGACATGCTGTTGCTCGACGAGCCCACCAACCACCTGGACGCCGAATCGGTGGACTGGCTGGAGCAGTTTCTGGCGCGCTTCCCAGGCACCGTGGTAGCCATTACCCACGACCGCTACTTCCTCGACAACGCCGCCGAGTGGATTCTGGAGCTCGACCGCGGCCAGGGCATTCCGTACAAAGGCAACTACTCCACCTGGCTGGAGCAGAAAGAAGCCCGCCTGGAGCAGGAACAGCGCACCGAAGACGCCCGCACCAAGG
>JBFHEQ010000190.1:0-6694 GCA_041584075.1 Hydrogenophaga sp. | reverse complement strand
GGTGGAGATCATCCGTGGCCTGCAGACCAGCGACGCCACGCACGACGCGGTCAAGGCACTGGCCGAGCGCCTGGGCAAGACGCCGATCACGGTGAAGAACGCACCCGGCTTTGTGGTCAACCGCATCCTGGTGCCCATGATCAACGAGGCGTTTTTTGTGCTGGCCGAAGGCCTGGCCACGCCGGAGGACATCGATGCCGGCATGAAGCTGGGCACCAACCAGCCCATTGGACCGCTGGCCCTGGCCGACATGATCGGCCTGGACGTGTGCCTGGCGGTGATGAACGTCTACATGGCCGAATACAACGACAGCAAATACCGTCCTGCACCGCTGCTCAAGGAAATGGTGGCGGCGGGCTGGCTGGGCCGCAAGACGGGCCGGGGCGTCTACACCTATTGAGCCTCTGCGGGGGCATCCTCCCCCAAGGCAGACCTTGCGCCAGATCAAAAGCTGGGCGCAAGGTCTGACTAAGATGTGAAAGACCCCACAACAGGAGGTCTTCATCATGAATGCACTGCGCGTGGCCCCGGCCCTGTTCGAATTCCTGGACAGCACCCACCGCGAGATTCTGGAACGGTTGCGCCAGCTGGCGCCTTTGGTGGATGCCATCGAGACGGGGGGACTGAACGCAGCCAACCGCGACCAGGCCCGGCGCATCCTGCACTACTTCAACACCGAAGCCCGGCAGCACCACCTCGACGAAGAAAAACACGTTTTTCCGTCACTGCTGGCAAGCCAGAATGCCGAGATCGTGCACGCTGCCGAGCGCCTCATTCAAGACCACGGATGGCTGGAAGAAAACTGGCTTGAAATGGCGCCATCCCTGGACGCCGCGGCCAATGGCAACCTCTGGTTTGACACCCAGGCATTGCGGCACGCACTGGACGTGTTTGAAGCGCTGTACATCGATCACATCCTGCTGGAAGAGTCCATCGCATACCCGGCGGCAAAGCAGCGCATGGAGGCTTACGATGCCGCTGGCATGGGTCGGGAAATGGCACAGCGAAGGTCCAGAATGGCGCACAAGCACGGTAAACCTCAGCAATGACTCCGACCGGAAATCACCAGGGCACGGGCTTCCCATGCTGATCCCAGAAGCCCCCCGACTGCACCGGAGTCAGCCCGTCTGCCACGGCCAGGATCTCCCGGGCGGCCATACCAGGTGAACGCACCTGCAGCCCTGTCTTGGCAAAAGGCCGGGACAAATCCGTGTCCACCGTGCCGGGATGCAGGACCACACAGATGGCAGACCGGTTTCGCCGGCTCAACTCGATGGCAGCCGTGTGCACCAACTGGTTCAAGGCCGCTTTCGAAGCCCGGTAGGCGTACCAGCCGCCGAGCCCGTTGTCGCCCACACTGCCCACACGGGCTGACAAGAAAGCCGCCACGCAGCGGCCTTGACGGGGCAGCAATGGCAGCATATGTTTGATGAGCAGGGCCGGCCCGATGGCATTGATCAGAAAACTGTGGCTCAGGGCAGCGGCATCCAGTTGCTGCCAGCTGCGCTCCGGCGCAGCCGTTTCACCGCCAGGCAACAGGCCATGCAGAAAGCCAGTGGTCACCAGCACGCGCACCAGGGGTTGTCCAAGCCGGGCCAGCCGATCAGACACATGGGCGGCGCAACGCTCCACCGATGTCGGATCGCTGTAGTCAAGCGCTGGATGTGTCTGTCGTCCCAGAGCGATCACGGTTTCGCCACGCAAGAACAACGTTTGCACCATGGCAGACCCGAGACCGCCGCCCGCACCAAGGACCAGCGAGACGCCCTCGAGGGGCAAAGGGGGTTGTGCAGCGGACATGCAGCGATTGTGCGACCGGCTTAACATCCACCCATCACACAAGGATTTTTGACATGGCTTCAGCTTTCGACTTCGACCTCTTCGTCATTGGTGGCGGCAGCGGCGGCGTGCGCGCCGCACGCATGGCCGCGCAGCGTGGTGCACGCGTGGCACTGGCCGAAACACTGGGCACCGATGGCCTGGGTGGCACCTGTGTGAACGTGGGCTGCATTCCGAAGAAGCTCTACAGCTATGCGGCGCACTACGCCGAGAGCTTCCACGAATCCGCCGGGTTCGGATGGGAGGGTGAAGAACCCACCCTCAACTGGGCCACACTGAAAGCCAACCGTGCCCATGAAATCAGCCGCCTCAACGGCGTTTACAGCAACCTGCTCACCGGATCGGGCGTGACGGTCCTGAATGGCTTTGCCCGCATCGATGGCGAACATGCCATCACCCTGGGCACGCTGAATGCCGACGGCTCGCCTGGCCACCAGCATTTCACCGCAAAGAACATCCTGATCGCCACCGGCGGCACGCCTTTTGTGCCCCATTTCAAAGGCCGGGAGCATGTCATCACCTCCAATGAGGTGTTCGATCTCGAGCCCTTCCCCCAGCGTTTTCTGGTAGTTGGCGGCGGCTACATCGCCTGCGAGTTCGCATCCATCTTCAATGGCCTGGGCTCGAAAGTCGTGCAACTCTACCGCGGCGAGCAGGTGCTGCGCGGATTCGACAACGAGGTCCGGCACTTTGTGGCGGGGGAAATGATCAAGTCGGGCGTGGACCTGCGACTGAACGCCGATGTGGTGGACATCCAGAAAACTGCCGAAGGCTTGAAAGTGGAGTGCGAAGGCGGCAACACGGTCATGGTCGATGCCGTGCTTTACGCCACCGGCCGGGTGCCGAATGTCAAAGGTCTGGGGCTGGAAACCGTGGGTGTGGGCCAGGGCGGCCAGGGTGAGGTGATCGTCAACGAGCAATACCAGACCAACGTGCCCCATATTTATGCGGTGGGCGATGTGACCAACCGGGTGCAGCTCACCCCCGTGGCCCTGGGCGAGGCCATGGTGGTGGTGGACCAGCTGTTTGGCCCGGCCGCCGGCAAGGCCCCGCGCGACATGAGTTACGACTTCATCCCCACCGCCGTCTTCACCCACCCCAACATCGGCACCGTGGGTTTCAGCGAAGAAAAAGCGCGGGAAGCGTTTGGCGCCATCACCGTGTTCCGCAGCGAATTCAAGGCCTTGCGCCACACGCTGTCGGGCAGCAGCGAACGCACCTTGATGAAGCTGATCGTGGACACCGCCAGCGACCGCGTGGTGGGCTTGCACATGGTGGGGCCGGAAGCCGGGGAAATCGTGCAGGGTTTTGCTGTGGCCATGAAAGCCGGCGCCACCAAGGCGGTTTTTGACAGCACCATCGGCATCCACCCCACGGCGGCCGAAGAGTTCGTCACCATGCGGGAGCCGGTGCGCAGCTGACCACAGCCCTCACACCGGCTCAAATGGGTGAAGGCTCACCGCAAGCCGTACAAAACACCCACCACCACCGCCGTGTGCAGCCAGAGCCCGGGCGCCAGCCAGCGCAGGTAACCCCACCCGCCCACCAGGCCTGCGGTGAGGCTCTTGCTGCCGGCGTGTACCGCCAGCGCCAGCATCACCGGCCACACAGCGCTCTCGCTCAGCACGGGGCCCGAAGAAGCAAAAACCGCCGCCAGCGCCGCATGCAGATCGGCGAGTGACGCCAGCAGCGTACCGACCAGGAGGCCGGCCTGTCCCAGCCAGAGGTCCAGCGCATGCACCACCACCTGGATGCCTGCCAGCAGGGCTGCAACGGCGGCCGCGCCCCACAAGCTGAACATGCGGTCGTCACCCGTCCCTGGCAAGCCTTCGATGCGAGGGCTGGACACCACGCCCTCCGAAGGCTCCGGCGGAGCACCCCGCACCAGCCACCAAGCCCAGCCCGCCGCCGCCAGACCTCCGAGGAGGGCCGGCAACCACAACACCGGCAACCAGGCGGGCTGCACCGCCAACGCCACCAGCAACACCTGCACCTGGGTCGACACACAAGACATCAGCCCCCCGCCCGCCATCAGGCGCGCGCTGGAGCGCCCTTCGCGCGCCGCCAGCCCCAGAGTTGCAATGGTCGCCGTGCTCGACACGAAGCCCGACGCCAGCGCCGAAACCGCCACCGCTTCCCTCGCCCGCAGCAGGCGTCGGCACAAATGGGCCAGCGATTGCACAGCCAGCAACAAGGCCAGCAGCTGCACGATGACGTACGGGTTGAGCACGGAGCCCCAGAAAGGCCGGTTGGGCACCAGCGGCAGGGCCATGAGCACCAGCGCCGCGAGGAGGATGCCATCGCGAACCTCCCCTTGGCGCAGCCAGTGGTGGGCAAACCGGTGCAAGGGCTCGCGGCCCGCCAGCAAAGCGGTCAACCCCACCGCCAGGGCAGCAGCCAGCGGCAGACTCCAGGCACACAGGACGCCGATCAGGTAGGTCAGGAAAAGCGCGATTTCGGTGGTGGTCCCCGGATCGTCCGATCGATTGCGCAGATAGGCCACAACCGACAAGGCGACCACCATCACAGCCCCGGTCACCACCAGACCGGACAATTGCGTCAGAGCCGCCACCGCCCCCGTCACACAGGTGATCGAAAAACTCCTCAAACCGGCCAGTGCCCGCCCCGGACCACTGCCTTTACGCCGCTCCCGCTCGATTCCGATCAACAAACCGCAGCCCAGCGCAGTGGCCAACACGGCCATGGTGCCATGCAGATTGACAGGGGTGGGTATGAGGGCTGACACGGGCTCCAGCATCGATATCCTTGGACACATCGCGTGTCATGAGGCTTGGTCACAATAGACCCCATGCACAAAACCCCTGACTTTACAGCGCCGGCTTTCTACACGGATGCATCCGCCGCTCTGGCGCAAGTCCAGAAGATCTACCAGCGCAGCGTGGACCACCTGCGCGCCGCCATGCGCGAATTCGTGAATGGGGCGGATGCGGACCAGCTCCGCGTGCGCGCCTGCTACCCGTTTGTCCGACTGCACACCCACAGCGCATCCCACCGGGGCTCCGGCCGCTTGAGCTACGGATTCGTGGCAGGGCCTGGCCGGTTCGAAACCACGATCACCCGCCCCGACCTCTACAGCGGCTATTTGCTGGAGCAATTTCAACTGTTGCTCGCCAACCATGGCGGCGAACTGGAAGTGGGCACCAGCACACAACCCATCCCCATCCACTTCTCCTTCGCCGAACACGACCACGTTGAGGGCCAGCTCACCGCCGATCGCCGGGCGTTGATGCGCGATGTCTTCGATTTGCCCGACCTGACGGCCATGGACGACGGCATCGCCAACGGCACCCACGTGCCCCGATCAGGTGAGGCGCAGCCGCTGGCGCTGTTCACGGCGCCGCGGGTGGACTACTCGTTGCAGCGCCTGCGCCACTACACCGGCACCGCGCCCGAGTGGTTCCAGAATTTTGTGCTGTTCACCAATTACCAGTTTTACATCGACGAGTTCATCAAGCTGGGCCGTGCCGAAATGGCCAACCCTGAGAGCGAATACACCGCCTTCATCGAGCCCGGCAACCTGGTCACGCGCCGCAATGGCCTGTCCAGCCAGGCCATTGATGCCCTGGGCGTTGCGCCCCCCCGCCTGCCGCAAATGCCGGCCTATCACCTGATGCGCAAAGACCGCACGGGCATCACCATGGTGAACATCGGCGTGGGCCCGGCCAACGCCAAAACCATCACCGACCACATCGCCGTCTTGCGCCCGCACGCCTGGCTCATGCTGGGCCACTGCGCCGGCCTGCGCAACAGCCAGCAACTGGGCGACTACGTCCTGGCCCATGCCTATGTGCGGGAAGACCATGTGCTCGACGAAGATCTGCCGCTGTGGGTGCCAATTCCCGCGCTGGCTGAAATTCAGGTTGCTCTCGAAGCTGCAGTGGCCGATGTCTCAGGTGTACCGCCTGCCGAGCTCAAACGCATCATGCGCACGGGCACGGTCGCCAGCACCGACAACCGCAACTGGGAACTGCTGCCCGACAACACACCCCAGCGCCGCTTCTCACAATCGCGCGCAGTGGCCCTCGACATGGAAAGCGCCACCATCGCCGCCAATGGCTTCCGCTTCCGCGTGCCCTACGGCACCTTGCTGTGCGTGAGCGACAAGCCGTTGCACGGCGAAATCAAGCTGCCCGGCATGGCGAACCATTTTTACCGCGAACGGGTCGATCAACACCTGCGCATCGGCATCCGCGCCGTCGAACTGCTGCGCGGTGGCGGCGCAGGGCAGTTGCACAGCCGCAAGCTGCGCAGCTTTGCCGAAGTGGCCTTCCAGTAATTCATGACAACGGATATTTGAGTGATGCAAGCGGTACGCGAATTTTTCATCCAGACCTTTGGCATTGAGGCCTGGCTGGCCATGGTGCTGGCCATCGTGGTGCTGGCCCTGGTCCTGAGCCAGGTGGCGCGCATGGTGTTCAACCAGTTTCACAAGCTGGCCCAACGCACCTCCACCAATTGGGACGAGGCCTTGATCCAGGCCGCCCGGCGACCGGTCCACCTGATCATCGGCATCGTGGCCCTGGCCTGGATCGCCCGGGTGCTGCAGGCGCACTGGCCCGAGCTGGACATGACCGAAGAGATCGTGCAAGCCCGCAATGTCGCGGTGGTGCTGGCTGTGGCGTGGTTCTGCTGGCACTTCACCCAGCTGCTGACCAGCACCACCATTGCGCGCGGCCGCGAAGCCGGCCAGGAGTTTGATGTCACCACGGTCTATGCCCTGAGCAAACTGGGGCGGCTGGTGGTGGTGATCGTCTCGGCCATCACCGTGGCCCACAACCTGGGCTTCAACGTCGGCGCACTGTTGGCCCTGGGGGGGGTGGGCGGTATCGCTGTG